>NZ_JBKORJ010000014.1:0-128407 GCF_047314585.1 Shewanella sp. BJSY2023SW005 | reverse complement strand
TGAGGCGTGGTGGCTAACTGCACCAGTTGGTCGTGTTTTCCTAAAGAGCGTACCACTTCATATTGTGTCCCTTTCTTCAACGGCAGCAGCCAGTGACTGTTCGGTTGAGCCTGTTGCCAGGCGTGCAAAAGCCCCAACGAATAAAAGCCTCTGTCAAACAGCGTCAGGCTGTTATTGGGTATGCTTGATATCAGTTCGGCGGCTAAATTCATTTCACTGACAGCAACAGAATCAAAGGCACTGTTCAATACCAGGTGGCTGCTTAACTCCATCATGCAAACCATGCGAATTTGAGGATAGGCAGCATCACCAGAAGCGTTGGCGGTTTTGGCGAACACCTGATTGTTTTGCTCACTATCAGGTGTTCGCCATACGATACCATCGACCCCATAGAGATTGAGTCCACACCAATGAGGATGCTCTGCTCTTTCATGCCAGGTCTTGGCACTTCGCTTAAACACATCTCGAACAACGTCGGAGCCCAGCCGCTTGCGCGCTTGCGTGACAGCGCTGCGCGCAACGTAATCCACCTCTTGAGGTAAGACGATATCAAGCTTATTGATGAGAGAGCGGACGGATTCGCCTCTGAACAGAGCCATACCAATCACCGCCCAAATCATGGCATCCATAGGTAACTTACGTCGCCTTAAACTGGCAACACCATGTGAATCAAGGCACGACTGAATTAAATCGGGCTCAAGTACATCGGCCAGACAGGTGAATTCGGTAAGACGGTTGATATGAGTACGCGCCAAAGCTTCTGAAAGTTGCATAAAAAAATCCGATGACATGGGGTCATCGGATTTTGTTCCTTTCAGTGAGATCGTCAAGCGATCTGTCTTAACTGATCGGCATTACGCTTCAGGGCGTGTTTTTTATTGGCTGAATATCGGTTTAGCTACAGATTTTTACGCCGGCTTAAAGGGCTGCACTCTGTCGCAAACCGCGCCGAGCAAAGGTTTGTCGTGAGAGATCACCAGCAAGGTCAATTGCCTATCATGGGCTATCTGCAATAGTTGCTGCCAAAGCCTTTGCTGACTCACCATATCGAGCTGTGCCGTGATTTCATCACAGATAAGCAGCCTGGTTTCCGGCACCAGTGCCCTGAGAATATTGAGCCTTTGCAGCTCACCGCCGGAAAGGCCGCCGGGGCGTGATGCCAGCCAGCGTCTGAGTTCAGACTCGGCCACGCCGAGCATGGGCAAGAGATGAGCATAATCACGCCCCTGCCAACTCTCATTCAAGGATTGCGCCAGGGTCAATCTGGGGTTGAACGCCTGCTCCGGCTGCTGAATAACCCACTGAATGGGTGAAGGACGGCCGCGAACCTGCTTGAGCGCCTGACTGCATTCAAGCTTTCCCGCCGCAAGCGGCATCAAGCCTGTGAGTATCGCCGCCATGGTAGACTTGCCGCAGCCACTGTCACCCCAGATCCCGAGAATTTCGGCGCGATTAATGGCTATCTCAGGCAACTCGATAACCTTGCTACGCCGGTAAGCCAAGCCACCACTGAGTGAAAGCAGCGGCGATAATGATGCAGACGACAAAGGTGCGCTTTCAAGCTCTAAAGCAGAGCCGGATTGAGCCGGTTTTGTTTGCAAAGAATTTAGACTCATGCGCGCCTCCGACAAGGCGAGTTGTTGAAACTATCCAGGCTGTCACCATGGGGCTTTTGTTGACTAGCGGCTTGACTAGCAGATTGGCCAGCGAATTGACTAGTAGACTGGTTATCGAGTCGGCTATTGAGTTGACTCTTGGGCTCGCCATTCGATTCAGCATCAGCCAAGCGACAGCTGCCGGCAGGCCAGTTTTCCGGCAATGCCGCCAGCAAGGAGTGGCTGTAGCTGCCTTCACTTTCACACTTATCTCCCAGCTTATGCCCGGCAAGACTCGCCCGCAGACTGGCGCTATCCGTCACCTCGGCGAGCCGGCCGCGGCGCAGCAGATACAGTTCGGCATCCAAAGCCAATACAGCCCTGAGGTTATGGCTGATAACCAGCACCGCCTTGGGGCTGGCGTCTAAACCCAGCCGCTGCTGCAAGGCGCCGCTGGCAACGTCATTGAGTAAGGCGTAAAGCTCAGTGGCGGCAAGCTCATCCAGGCCGCAGCAAGGCTCATCGGCCAGCAGTAGATCCGGCGCCTGCAGCAGGGCCTGCGCCAGCAACACCCGCCGGGCCATACCGCCGGAGAGCATGGGGGGATAAGCCGCCAGGATCTCAGTTGTGATACCCAGCTCGTCATACAGAGCCTGCCGATAAGGACGCATGGCATCATCACAGTACCAGTCGAGCAATTCGCTTATCTTAATGTTGGCGTCCAGTACCTGGGTACTTTGAGTGCAAAGCGCCGTCTTCTGTGGCCGCATCAAGCCAGAGCATTGCATGACTATCCCCTTTGGCAAACTGCCCATGATAGCCAGCGCCAGCAAGCTCTTACCGGCACCGCTCTCCCCCAGCACTGCGGTAACCTGTCCTGGAACCACCTCAATATTGAGCCCATCCAGCAAGGTTCTGCCATTGCTATCTTTCAGGGTTAAATCTGTCACTTGGGTATGAATAGCGGCGGCGGGGTTAACATGGTTTGAGGAAAATAAATCACTTTTGGACTCCATGGCATTGGTGCCCGGTAACTTAGGCGCAGCCACACCGTTTCTGGCAAACTGGATCAGATTTTCGGCAAGCTTAGACAGCAGCAGAATAAAGCTCAGCAACAAGAGCCCGGGGAACAGCGCCAGCCACCATTGGCCAAGCAACAGATAGCGATTGGCCTCAGCCAGCAGTTCGCCCATGGAGGGCGCGTTGCTGTCGAGGCCAAAGCCAAGAAAGCTCAGCGCCGCGACATGGAGCAAGGCATGCGGAAACAAGTTGAGCCCGCCAATCAGCCACTGTGGCATAATGTGAGGCCATAAGTGGCGCATGCGGGTGCTGAACCTGGAGCCGCCGAAACCCAGAGCCAAACTGACATAGGGCTGAGCCAGGATTTCATCCATTTCCAACAAGAGTAAACGGGTCAGTCTCGGCCAGTGGCTCAAAGCCAGGGCCGCTATCACCCCATATTCCTGGCCGCCAAAGGCCAACGCCAGTAAGATAAGCAGCAACAGATGTGGCAGCGACATACAGAGATCGCAACCGAGCAATACAGCCTGGCGCCATCTGGATCCGGTTTGCGCCAGCAAGGCCAGCAGCAGTGCCAGCGAGCTACTGAGCAATACCGCCAGCGCGCCTATCCACAGACTTTTGAGCATGGCCGCGCCGCTGCGTTCGGCCATATCACGCCCAAGCCAATCCGTTCCCATGGGATGAGCCCAGGATGGCCCCTGACTCTTGGCCAGCAGGTTAAGCTCACTGGCATGGTTGCCAAATAGCACGCAGAGTGCCGTCAGCAAGAGAAGTCCGCAAACCGGCCAAATCCAGATGGCGACGCGGCGGCCATCCTTTACCTGAAGGGTTTTCAAATAGAGCGTTAAACCGCCCATCATGCCTGCACCCCAGCGGCATGAGTCGAACCCCCACTGAGCCTGCCGCGCTGCAATCTGGCGCTGATAAGCTCGGCGGCCAGGTTACCGCAAAACACAAACAGCGCCGAAAACAGGGTGATCCCCATCAGCAAGGGCGCATCGTTGCCGAGTCCTGCCTTGACCAAAGCACTACCGAGTCCGGGGAAGTTGAACACGGTTTCGGCGAGAATAGATCCGCCGAAAAGCTCGGCAAAAGAAGCAAAGTGCAGCACAATCGCAGGTTTCAAACTATTGGCAAAGATATGCTTCTTGAATATCGCAAGACGACCTTTGCCGTGACTTTGGGCATATCCCACATATTCGCTGTGGTAGAGATCCAGTACCTTTTCCCGGGTGTGCAGCACCAAGGGCGATAGCTGGCTCAGCGTCAGGACAGTCAACGGCAAAGCAAGATGCAACAACATGCTGCCAAGGCTCTGCTCGGTAAAACTCAGCCCAAGCGGCGCAGCGCAGCACACTGGCGTCCAGGCCAGAGTGACAGAGAACAGGCTTATCATTATCATCGCCAACCAAAATGACGGAATGCTCGAAAGCAGCCAGGCAAAACGTCTCAGCCAGCGATCGCAAAAACTCCCTTCGGTGATGGCACACAGCAGTCCTAAGCCATAACCGAGCAGCAGAGCCAATCCCCAGGAGAGCGCCATCAACAGCAGAGACAGCGGCAAGCGCTCGGCAATCACCTCGGAAACGCTCTGGCGAAACACCAGGCTCTGTCCCATATCGCCACTCAGCAGAGCGGAAAAGTAGCTGGTGATCTGCTGCCAGAGTCCGGTGTCCAACCCCAGCTCGCGGATCATCTGGGTGCGCTGGGTATCGGATACCGCCAGCAGGTTACCGCCAAGGTAGTGGATTAAGGGATCGAGCGGCGATAATGACAAGAGCACAAACGCCAACAAACAAGCAAACAGTAACAGCAGCGCAAGCCGTATTGAACGCAGCAAGGCGCCACGCCAGCAGACTGACGACCACTTTTGAGGCGCTATCGGCTCGCTGGCTGACGCTGGTGATTTCACGGACATTGCCAGCGCCACTGGTTGATATTATTGGTGATCGGCCAGCCATGGCCATGGGGCTCAACCAAGGGCTGCCCAAGGTACAAACACGGATTGGCGGCATACAGATGCTGCAGATTAACCAACCAGCTCCAGGGCACATCCTGGCTTATTTGCTGCTGCGCCTGCTGCCAGAATGCAATTGCGCTATCAACAGAATCTGCCTCGCGAGCCTTTTCCAGCGCCTTATCGACCAGCGGGTTTTGATAGTAGCCTGAATTGAAATAGCCTTTGCCGGCATTGCGACTGTCGTAGATAAGCGCCATCTCATTGGCAGAAAGGCTACCAAAGCCAAAGAGTACCGGCGCCTGATGCATCACTCGATAGATGTTTTCCCAGCTGTCCGCCTTGGGCTCCACCTCGAACCCGGCCATTCTGGCCATCTGGGCACTGGCCAGCGCCAACTGCTCGCGAATGCTGTCACCGGCCAGATAGTAGAGCGGGAATGTCAGCCGTCGCCCATTCTTTTCGCGAATGCCGTCTGCTCCCGGTAACCAACCGGCATTGGCCAAGAGTTCAGACGCTTTGAGTAAACGCTGCTTCAAATCCCAGTCGGCCCAACCTGGAACCGCGCCGCCCCATGGCAAGTCATCGGCAATTGACCAGGCAGGTCTTGCATACCCTCCCAGCAAGCCATCGACAAGTTGCTGGCGGTCGATCACCATATCGAAGGCTTGGCGCACCGCCAATTCACTGGTGACCGGGTTATCTTCTGCTCGCATCGGCCAGGCAATGCCGCGGTTATCGACGCTGGTTTGTGACCACAGGCGATAATTGCCCTGCTCCATCAGGGCATCGGCATATCTGGGTGCCAGTGCCGAGAGTTGCAACTGCCCGGTTCTGAGCATGGCAAAGCGGCTGTCTTCGTCGGCAAACACGATGACCAATTTGTCGAAAAAGGGCTTTTTCAGCAACGGGTTGTCGGGATCGGCACTCTGATATCTGGGGTTGGCTTCCAGGATCAACTGCTGCCCCTTATCCCAGCGGCGCATTTTATAGGGCCCCGAGCCTATGGGATGCTGACCATAATCCGGGCCGTAACTGTCGCTTGGCACTATCGCCAACTCTGCCAAGGTATCGATAAAGCCAATATCTGCCTGCTTTAGGGTGAATTCGACTTGCAGTTCGGACTTTTGCTCCACCCAGGCAAGATTGGACAAGTCCTGCATGCCGGCCCCTTTTCTGGCGAGCTCAAAGGTAAAAGCGACATCCTCTGCATTAAGCGGACTGCCGTCACTGAACACCAGATTGGGCCTCAGGGTTACTGTCCATTTGAGCCTGTCCGGGCTCAGGGTCCAATCACTGGCGAGATCGCCGATAAACTCACCACCGCCGGCGCGGCGCAGCAAGGCAGATTGAATAAGCGGATTATTGTAACGCCCCCAGCCAAGGATGGGGTCAAAGCCACCATCGGGCTCGGCGCCCAGCACCATAACCAAAGGCTTTGGGCTATTGGAAGCATCTACAGAGGAAGGCAATACAGCAAGCAGCGAAGTGCACAATAAAGCGCCCAAACCAAGTAAACGACCAGACTTTGACAATGGCTGCCCGTGCCATAGAGGAAGCTTGCCTTGCTCGCATTGGGAATTGCTTGAAAGAGATGAAAACAACACCTGAGACTCCCCGAAAATGGTGAAACCCTGCCAGTGACGCTTGTTGATTGGCTGGAGCCTTGGTTTGTTGTTATCACCCAAACCGGTAAAACCGGCTTGTTGTTACTCAATCATATTGGTGTAACAAAGGTTAAGGCTGGCAGCCTGGACACGGCCCAAGCCGAATTTGCACGACCGTAAGTTGGATAAGCTGCGATGACCTTGCTCAAAAGTACCTTTTTATTAGAGTCTCTTTATCAAGAAGGTTTGCTCACATACAAGACAGCCGGTGACTGTGCGGGTTATGTGCAACTTCAACTCCGGGTACCATGGGCTTTTGGCTATCAGGATCTGGAGATTACGGTCTGGATCCGGCCAAATATTACGAATAATTTTTTCGTAACACTACTCCCATTCCCCCCGGTGCAACAGCATAAAAAAACGCCAAAAGCAAAAAGTTTGCTTCAGATCACACCCGCCGAGAAGGAAAAAGACATTTTGTGGCAAAGCTTGTGTAAGCTCTATTGATTAAAGGTGTTTTTCAAAGAGACAGCCATGACAGATGAAACCCAACGCTTTACCGTTTCCCTCCCCCAGTCGTTATTTGAAGAGATAGAAACTGACAGCCGCGAGCGTGGCTATCAATCCCGCTCCGAGTATATCCGCGATCTGTTTCGCGACAGGATAGTCGATAAGCAGTGGAACAACAGCGTGGAAGACGTTGTCGGCGTACTGACTCTGGTGTTTGACCATCACCAAAGAGGCCTGACTGAAAAACTGATTGAGATCCAACACCACCATCTGGTGCATGTGCTCTGCAGCACCCATGTCCATATAGATCACCACAGATGTTTGGAAACCATTATCCTCAAAGGGCAAGCCTCTGAGGTGAATAAACTGGTCAACCAAATTGCCGCCCTGAAAGGCGTTAACCTTGCCCGTTTGAGCCGCGCGGGTATCATCTAGTTTCACCTCTTGGACCCTCTCCAGACACTTTTCCCTAACGCCGGGCAAAGCTTCATGCCCGGCAGAAACGTCAACCACACTGAAAACCCAACCCTTTCCTCCCGTTAAACCATAAGCCTGACATGGCAGCAACTTGCAACTGAATCTTGCAACGCTGACGGGCAAGGCCTGAGTATTACGAATATAAAATTTTTCATACTCATTGTTGAGAATTTGATCTGCCTCAACAAATCCCTTGGCTGAGTTTCTATAATCATCGCCGTATTAATAAGCGATGTAACTTAGCGCACTCATACAAATCACACCTTTTTGAATGCGCGGCAATGGAAAGTTAACCCTGTTAACTGTTGCCAAATCTTCACTCAGTCTTTTTAAGGACTATTGAGATGTTTATAAGTTACTCTTTTAAGCGGGCACTGCCTTGGTTGCCCTTTGGTATTATTGCCGCCAATACACTGCTGGTGCCGGTTGGCCAGGCCGATGAAGCCATGGAGATCATCGCCGTCAACGGCACCCGCTATCAGGATGATTCTGTGTTGGCTCTAAGCCATACAGGCCAGAGTCTGACGGTTATCAGCCGCGACATGATAGTGTCGGCCGGTGCGGTGGACATCAACGAAATCCTCAACCAGTTTGTGCCAGGGCTCTTTGCCAATGGCCGTAATGGCCGCCATACGGATACCGACTACTCGCTTCAGGGCAGTCGCCCTGTGGATATACTCTGGTTACTGGACGGCAACCGCCTCAATAACCGCCTCTATGGCTCCAGCTATACCGACAGCATTAACCCCATGATGATAGAACGCATTGAGGTGATCAAAGGCGCTCAGGGTTTGATCTACGGCTCGGATGCCATCGCCGGAGTGGTCAACATCATTACCCGCGACAGTCATGGCGAGCAAGGTGGCGAAGTCAACTTAAGCGCCGATACCCTCACCAGCTATGATCTCGGCGCTTATGTCAGTGGCGGCAGCGATACTCTAAGCTACAGCCTCAGCGGCAGCTCCAGTCAATCGGACGGTTACGCATTCTGGGAAGATGACGAGTACTCGCCGGTAGCCGCAGAGGATAAAGACCGGGGTTATCGCATGATGAATATAGGCGGCAAGCTCAATTGGCAACCTTCTGCCCAGCACAAAATCACCCTGTTCGGCCAATACAATAATGGCGTGCTGGAGCGGCCTTTGGCCTACAGTGCCATCGTCTCGGAGAACGAGCGCAAACAGACACTGGCCTGGCTCGGTTGGCAATATCAGGCAACTGATAAGCTGAGCCTGGAGACCCGGCTTCACTATCAAAACTGGGACTCCTATTACTCTGAAATCACCCTGGAGCCGGATGGCAGCATGACTATCCCCTACCGGGATGCCTACTGGGGCTTTACCGACAAGGGCGCCAAGGTCAGCGGTCGTTATCAGGCAGATTCGGGGGACAGCTGGCTCGGCGGCATCGAGTGGCAAAGCTATTATGGCGCCGATGAAGTGATGGAGCTGCAAGCGCCCACCGACGATACCAAGGCCGCCTTTTTGCAATACAAGCCGCATTTTTCCGCCCTGCCCGGCACAGTGCTGGCGTTGGGGCTCAGGTATAACCGCCTGGCCAACAATGAAGATAAATGGGTGGCTTCACTGGGACTTGAACAGGAGCTTGGACAAAATTGGCAACTGAAAGCCGCCGTGGGCAATGGTTTTCGGCAACCCACTTCATCTGAGCTCTGGGCCAAGGTCGGTACCCTGGGCAACCCTGAACTTGAGAGTGAAGAGAGTATCAACACCAATCTGACCTTGGTCTATCAAGGCAACTTTACTTTCAGTGTCGAGGCTTACTGGCGCGAAACCGACAACCTGGTGGATAAACGGGAAATCGCCACCAATGTCTGGCAGTACACCAACCTGGATGGCAAGGTTCGGGGTCAGGGGGTGGATATTCAATACATCATGAACCCGGCACAGGGCTGGCAACTTGAGCTATCCGGCAGTTATAACCGTGCCCGCGAGCGCGGCAAGGATCAGCAGATAGAGCGGATCCCACAATACATGGGCTTTGCCCGCCTCAGTTGGGATGCCACTGATTCACTGAATCTTTATCTGCAGGGACGTTATGTTGGCGAGTTTACCGATTATGGCCTCAAGGCCGGCGACTATCTGCTGACAGGCATAGGCGCCGACTGGTGGTTGACCGCCAGCCAAAACCAGCAGTTAACACTGCGGATAGATAACCTGTTTGATGAAGACAACACTAGTGCCATCTTCAAACATGGGCACAAGGCCGAGTACCCTATCCCCACTCTGGGCGCACCGCGTACGGCGCAGCTAATCTACCGTTATCTGTTCTGATGTGTTGCCTTCTTTAAAAGCGAGCCGCAGCCACGTTGGAGGCTGCGGCTTTTTCTTTCTACTCGGCTTATTACTTATTTTTGCTCGACTAACTCTTAGCCAGGCAAAATGATCCGTACATCCAAGCCACGTTCAGTGCCCGGTTGAATACTCAACTTACCCTTATGCAACTCGACGATTTGAGCACTGATAGACAGGCCAAGACCGGCACCGGGAACTGACTCATCGGCAATCCGGAAAAAGCGCTCAGTCAACTGCCGACACTGCTCCAATGGCAGGCCTGGTCCTGAGTCCAGCACCTGGATAACCACTTGTTTGCTCTCTTGGCGCCCATCTTGCCAGCAACTGACTTTGATTGGCTGATCTTTGCCCGAATACTTACAGGCATTTTCCAGCAGGTTTTTCAGCACCAGTTTCATATAGAAGGGATCGACACTGACACTCACCTCTTCCGGTAATTCCAACTGCCAACTGTAATCGGCAATCAGCGGCAGCAGTTGATCCAGCACTTCCTGCACCATTACCGCCACCGGCGTTTGCGCCACTTCCAGCTCGGACAGGGATTCCACCCGAGACAGCAACAGCAACTGCTCTACCATATGGGTCATCTGGCCAATGCCTGTGTCTATGGCATTGAGGTGCAGCTGCTGCTCGGCCTCGGTCTTGGCCTGTTGCCAGCCCTGACGGTGCAGTTTAATGACCGCCAACGGGGTTTTGAGTTCATGCGCCGCATCGGCGCTGAAACGCCGCTCCCGCGCCAGATTATCGCTGATACGGGTGATATAGGTATTGAGCGCGTCCTGCACAGGTACCAACTCTTTGGGCAGTTGCAACGCCAGCGGCCGCATATCCGCAGGGCTGCGGAGTTTGAGCCTGGCCGCCAGGCTCTCCAGCGGTTGCAACAACCAATATGAGAGAAACACCATCAGCAACGCCACTGCCGGCACCACCAACGCCGGGCCGATAAAGCTGTTGCCCATGATCTGCTCCACCAGCTCACCGCGCACATCGTCTCTTTGGCCGGTAATGATCCATACGCCCAGATCATCGGAGAAATAGCTGAGCAGATGCCAAAGCTCACCCTGGTAATAACGCTTGTGGTAACCACGCTCGAATGGCGCCATGGGCTCAATGTCGCTGTTATCCGACCTTGCCATCAGTTGTTTGGCCGGGGTCCACATCTGATAGGCGAGTTTCAGCTCATAACTCAGCTCAGTGGCATCGGCCTGCTCGGTAAAGGTATTAACCTTGCCCGGGTTTACACTCAGGATCAGTGGGTTTTCCAACATATCCAGGCGATGATCCCGCCCCTGGGCACCATAGAACATCTCCAGCATCTTGGCACTTTGCAGCATCTGGGCATCGAACAGCTCTTCTATCTGGCGGCGAGAGTCCTGGGTGTTGAGGTAACTGCTGATGCCTACCGAGAGGCAGATGCCAAGCAGCATCAATGCCATCATCACCAGACGCAGGGATACCCGGCTCATTCTACTGCCACCAGGGTATAGCCTATGCCGCGCACTGTCTTGATAAGCTCATTGGCGGTTTTTTTACGCAGGTGATGAATATGCACCTCGATGGAATTACTGCCGACCTCGTCCCAACCATAAGTCAGCTGCTCAAGCTGATTGCGGCTGAGCACCCTACCACTGGACTGGGCCAGTTCAAGCAGTAATTGATATTCTCGCCGCGACACCTGAATATGATGGCCGCGAAACAGCACCTGATGAGCATCCATATCGATAACCAGTGCCCCCACTTCCAAACGGTTTTGATTCAGACCATGTTGCCGTCTGACAATCGCCTTGATTCTGGCCACCAGCTCCCGCACATCGAAGGGTTTGGCCAGATAGTCATCGGCGCCGAGATCCAAGCAGGCAAGCTTGGTATCAAAGTCAGTGTTGGCGGTCAACACTATGGTCGGGGTATCTATGCCACGGCGGCGCCATTGGGTCAGTAGTTGGCGGCCATTGCCATCAGGCAAGCCCAAATCCAGTACTATGGCACTGAAGGTTTCATTAATCACAGCCGCCTCGGCTTGTTTGATACTGGTGACGTGATCCACCTGCATATCCAACTTGGCAAGGCTAAGCAATATCCCCTGAGCCAACAACTCATTGTCTTCTATCAGCAATATTCTCATGGGTATAACATCCGGTTTAGGTTGCCCCTATTTCGCAGCAGCGGCGCGCCTGTGTCAAGCTGAAGGCAAGAATCAAGCGGCCCGAAAAAGCTCAAATGGCAGCATAGTTACAAATAGTCAAAGAGGAGGCTGCTGATTTCGGCAATCGCGCCTCATTGAAGCGGTTATCTGATGACGCTGTACTCCAGCTGCTGCGCCTTGAGAAAATCTTCTGCCGCCGCGCCCTTTAATATGGCAAGGGTCGCCAACATGCCTGCCGTGATGCAGCTCGCGGCCTGAACCGTCACACTACGGGGGGCGCCCTGCACAGGGTAACCGCTGCGGGGATCCAGGATATGACCATAGCGGCGCCCCTGATGTTCAATAAAGCGGCGACTGTCACCACTGGTGGCCAATGCACCCATGTTGAGCGATATCAGCTCCGCTGCCCGGTCAAGATTGCTGGGGTCTTCAATCCCCACCTGCCAACATCTGTTACCACTGACGGCGATATCGCCACCGAGATTGACCAGCACCTCGGTGGTTGAGGCCCTGGTCATACACAGCCCGGCAACCCTATCGGCGGCATATTCTTTTACCAGGCCGCCGAAGTCCAACTGCATTGCCTCTGGCAGCATGATCCAGGGCGGCTCTGTTATTTCTTGGACGCTTTTGTCTTCGACCTTGTCGTCAAAATGGGGACTGAACTTGAGGTGTTGAAAGCCCACCCGGGACAAGGCATTTTTGATATCAGTCGAGCTCGGCAACGAAGTTTCTGACCTATTTCCCTTTTCAAAACACCAGAGCGCGAGCAGTGGGCCGGCGGTGATATCAAATAAGCCCTCACTCAGTTGCCAGCAGCGTTTGGCAAACTGCAGCAACGCCGCCGCCTCGCTGTCCAGCATAAAAGGCGCTCCGGCTGAATGATTGAGCCGCCATAGCCAGTTGCCTTCTAAAAAACGGCTGTACTTCTGCTCAAGCCTTTGGCATTCCTTGATAGCGGCTTGAGTGAGGCTGAGCGCCAAACGCTCGTCACCGCTTGCAATAAGCAGCTCGCAGGGGCTGGCCATGGCGCGAAAACGACCACGGAAACCAAAGTCGGTACGGCTAAGGCTCATCTCTGGCGCTGAGGAGTGACTCTTGGTCAAAGGCTGCTTCCCTCTACTTTCTGTTGATTAAAAGCGGTAGCTGAGCTGGGCAATCACCGCCCTGAGCCTTGGAAACAGCTGCATATTGCCAAGCTCACCGGGCAATAAGGTGCCGTTGTTTTCACTCTGCTGCTGATAATATTCCAGGCGGTAGCTGAGCTCGCGACCCTCGCCGAGCTTATGCCCGAGCTTAACTCCGACCGTATAGGCTTGCAGCTCACCAAGGCGGTGGTCTGCGCTGGCGAATTCAGCTGAATAGCCGGAGATTGAGCCCTCATTCTGGAGCAACAAGGGCCGATAAAAGGATGCCGCACTCTGGCGGTAATAGCGCAGATGCAATTGGCCATAGAAGCCATCAGAGAAATAGTGCCTGAAGTGACTTTCCAGCGTATGGGAATCCAGTTGCCAATCATCAAAAGTATAGCGCCAGGAAAGGTCCAGCACGCCCCCATTGAGCGCTCCCTTGAGCAGCAAAAACAGGCTCTGCTTTTGCCGTGAGTCCGGCCTGGATTCATAAAGGTAACTCTGGGTGACACCCAGATTGTCCACCAGGCTCAGCACCTTGTAGGGGTCAGTCTGGTACCCCTTCACCAGGGAAAAACCATAGTTGCCCTGCAGTAGCCAGCGACGGTTGAGCACCTGGGTAAAACCCAGCAGCAGATCCAGGGTTTGCTTATGATCCGAGCCGCCTTCTCTACTGGCCTCAAAGGCTTGCCTGAAGGCCGTTTCCGAGTCGTAGTCCACTCTTCTTGCCATGGTTGCAAGCGGCAAAGGTCGGCCGCCGACCGCATCTATGGTATCCAGGCCATAAGCCAACGCCAGGGATGCGGTACTGTTGTTCTTGTTGAAGCTATGCTCCAGCGCGCCATTGACGCCGAGCGAAGTGTAATCATATTCTCGCGAGCCATAAACGCCGCCGGCCAGCTGCCAGCTATTTTCGAAGAGCTTGTACCAATCGGCACTCAGTTGCAGTCGCTTATCATCAAAGCTGTCATCCAACACCTGCTCACCGGCGGCTATCTGATATTCGCCGTTGCCGGAAGGCCGGGTCAGAGTTTGGCTCTGTTGCTGCATTACGGCGCCCGTGGCTGATGCGCCGCTCAGGCTGTCGAACACCAATTTGATATCCAGGCCGCTGCTATCATCAAATTCGCCTTTGGCCAGCAGTACCCCTTCAAGAGTCGTCACCCTGTCCTGCTCGCCGTAAAACATCAACGCGGCTTCCAACTGCCAATCGGTAGCCTTGTCGGCACTGTTCTCCGGGAAGCTGAGGTTATTGCCTGCGGCATACGTCGCACCACTGGCTAGCAGTGAGCTGCTGGCCAGTGTCAGCGCTGCGGCAATATTGGTTTCGCCCTTTTGCCGCTTCAATTGCATCCACAGCCTCCTCCGGCGAATGCGCGGCCGCCACTGGCTCCCTCTTTACTGAAGTAGATATGATCGTCCAGCGCCAAGTCCAGCCTTTCGTGTGCCAGCGACATATCTTCCCTCGCCAACTGATCCCGCTCCCAAGGTTCAACCCCGAGTTGAGCACAAGCTGTCAACCCAAGAGTGGCAATAAGCGATAAGCCCAATAAACGCATCCTACGCATCTGCTACTCCTTTAACGCACGCTTGAGTTCAGCCTCATACTGGCTTTGTCGCTCGGTGAAAAAACCAACATGGCTACCGAGCAGTTTTCCATCCCGGTCAAATAGAAAACTTGAGGGCATCCCCTGTAAATCCAATCTGCGCGCCAGTCGCCCTTCAGGGTCATAAAGCACATCAAAGTCGGCATCCAGTTGCTGGAGAAACTCTCTACCTAATTGGGAGTCAGTGTCCAGGTTCACCGCGATTATGGCGAGGTCCGTCTCTCGGTATTTGTGATGCATCTGCTGCATCCATGGGAACGATTTGCGACATGGCGCACACCACGAGGCCCAGAAGTCCAAATAAATCACCTTACCCTTGTAGTCATTGAGGCTGACTTGAGTACCATCATCACGGCTTAACGCCAGCACCAATGGGGACTGCAGCGTTTCTGCCTGTCCCAAACCACAAATAAGCAACATGAGCATCACAAATGACAGTTGCAACAGTTTTTTGGCCTTCATCAGTTGGTTCCTCGACGTAAACTTGCAGTCTGTGGCTGTTACTTTAAAAAAACAGCCATAAAACGGATAGATAAGGATTTTAAGTTTGCTAATCAGTAAATCTTAAATGCTCAAAAAGAGATAGTTGGACAATTTGTCCACTATTAACAAAGCCATTTTGATCCCGATCATGTAATGAAAAAGTAAACATATCAAAAATCACACCCAGACAGAAATCTTGATGCATATCAACTTTAATGAGTCAGTTGCGACCTACACTCATAGGCGTGATTTGTGTGAGTTAAAAGCTATTACATTCTTATAAATAAAAGGTTCAACCATGGACACACATGCAGCCCTTTACGAGCAAGGACGGCAACGGCTGGAGAAATTGCGTCAGCTGCCCGCCCGCCAGGACAAATCTTTACAGGAACGTATGCTGGATCACGGCCTGACCCGCCGTGACTTTATGAAGTGGAGTGCATCGGTTACCGCTATGCTGGCGTTACCCTTGCCCTTCTCAAACCTGGTGGCCGAGGCTGCCGAACTGGCCGATCGGGTACCTCTGATTTGGTTGCATCTGGCCGAGTGCACAGGTTGCTCCGAATCTCTGGTACGTGCCGACACGCCGAATCTGGATTCGTTGATCTTCGATCATATCTCGCTGGAATACCACGAGACCCTGATGGCTGCTGCCGGCTGGCAAGCAGAAGAGAATCTGGAGCACGCCCTCGAAGCCTACAAAGGCAACTACCTGCTGGCGGTTGAAGGGGCTGTGCCAACGGCCAACAACGGCGCCTTCTTAACGGTCGGCTGTAAGGGCCACACCGGGCTTGAAATCATCAAGCACGCCGCCGAAGGTGCTGCCGCGATAATTTCTGTGGGTACCTGTGCCTCCTTCGGCGGGGTTCAGGCGGCAGCGCCCAACCCAACCGGTGCCAAGGGCGTCCATGAAGTGGTCAACAAGACGGTCATCAACCTGGGTGGCTGCCCACCGAGTGAAAAGAATATTGTCGGCACCCTGATGTACTTCATCATGTTTGGCAAGCTCCCTGCCCTGGACATGTTCAATCGGCCCAAGTGGGCCTATGGTGCCAGGGTGCACGACAATTGCGAGCGCCGTGGCCGTTTCGACGCCGGTGAATTTGTCGAGGAATTCGGCGATACCGGTGCCAAAGAGGGCTATTGCCTCTACAAGGTAGGCTGTAAGGGCCCTTACACCTACAACAACTGCCCGACCGAGCGCTTCAATCACCATACCAGTTGGCCTGTGCTGGCCGGTCATGGCTGCATGGGCTGCTCCGAGCCCAACTTCTGGGATGACATGGCTGACTTTGAAAAACCTCTTGGCAGACAACTGCTGCATGGCCTGGATGCCACCGCCGATACCATAGGCGCTGTCATTCTCGGTGCCACTGTGGTGGGTATCGGCGCCCATGCGGTTGCCAGTCTGTTTGCCGGTTCGAAGGAGGATTAATCAATGAACCAACGTGTAGTCATAGATCCCATTACCCGTATCGAAGGCCACCTGCGTGTTGAGGTGGAAGTCGATGAAAACAATGTGGTGCAAAAAGCCTGGTCCTCCTCCACCCTGTGGCGCGGTATTGAGGTGATCCTCAAGGGCCGTACGCCTATGGATGTGGGCCTTATCGTGCAGCGGATCTGCGGTGTGTGTACCTATTCCCACTATCGCTGCGGCACAGAAGCGGTGGAAAATGCCCTCGGGATGAAAATTCCGCTCAACGCCCGCTATCTGCGCTCCTTGATGCACACTTCACTGTTTATGCACGACCATATAGTGCATTTCTATCATCTGCATGGTCTGGACTGGGTGGATGTGGTTTCCGCTCTCAGTGCCGATCCCGCCAAGGCGGCTCAAGTAGCACTCAAGTACACAGACAAGCCGATTGCCGCCGGTGAAGGTGAACTCAGGGCCGTTCAGGAGAGAGTCAAAGGCTTTGTCGAAACCGGCAAGCTTGGGCCTTTCGCCAACGCCTATTGGGGTAACGGTACTTATAAATTCACCCCAGAGCAGAACCTGATTGCCCTGTCGCACTATCTCAAGGCACTGGAAGTACAGCGGGTTGCGGCAGAGATGATGGCGATTTTCGGCGGCAAGCAGCCTCACCCTCAGTCTCTGGTGGTCGGCGGTGTTACCTCGGTGCGTGACATGCTGAGCCCGGCAAGATTACAGGAGTGGAAACAAAAACATGCCATTGTGGCTGACTTTATCGAGCGTGGTTACAAGGCCGATATCGTGATGGCGGCCGAAGCCTTCGGCGGTGAAGCCTCGGTACTGGGCGGCGTTAACATCAAGAGCTTTATGGCCACCAATGACTTTGTCACAGCCGATGGTGAATATCTGTTTGAACAAGGGGTTATCCTCAAGGGCGATCTGGCCGGTGTCAGCGATATCAACCCGGATCTGATTGCCGAAGATGTCACCCACGCCTGGTACAAGGCCGACAAGCCGCAACACCCTTACGATGGCACCACAATTCCTGATTACACCGGCTTTGTAGAGCGCGACACGGTTTACGGCAAACTGCCGACCCTGGATGGTGACAACAAATACAGCTGGGTGAAATCCCCCCGTTACCAAGGTGAACCTGTGGAAGTGGGCCCACTCGCCTGCCTGCTGGTGAACTATGCCAGAGGCAATCAAGTGGTAGTCGATGCCGTCAATGGTTTGCTGCAACGTACAGGCTTGCCGATTGAAGCCCTGTTCACCACCCTTGGCCGCACCGCGGCGCGTATGTTGCAAACCTCGATTGTGGCCAAAGAGGGATTGCGCACCTTCGACGCCCTGCTGACCAATATCCAGAGTGACGACAGCACTTATATCAAGCCTGAGCTCGACAGCAACAAAGAGTATGTCGGCCACGCCATGATTGAAGCTCCCCGCGGTATGCTGAGTCACTGGATCCGCATCAAGGGGGGACTGGTGGAAAACTATCAGGCCGTGGTGCCCACCACCTGGAACGCAGGGCCAGTGGATGCCAAGGGACAGATGGGACCTTATGAGGCATCACTGATAGGCTTGAAACTTGAAGATCCCGCCAAGCCGCTGGAAGTGATCCGCATTATTCACTCTTTCGATCCCTGTATGGCCTGCGCCGTACACGTGATGGATTACAAGGGGCAATCCTTGGGCGAATTCCGTATCGATCCCAATGCCCGCTAAGGAGGAAGCGTCATGGCTACATCGAGTGTTTCCTATAAACAGGAGATAGTATTCAGCGCCGCGATCCGGATATTTCACTGGCTCAGAGCGTTGGCGATTTTGGTACTTGTGATGACAGGCTTTTATATCGCCTGGCCATTTCTGGTGGCGCCCGAGTCCAGTGATGTGTTGGTGCAAGGCTGGATCCGCTTTGCCCACCTGATCTTCGGCTTTATCCTCTGTGCCATTACTCTGGCCCGAGCTTATCTGTTCTTCTTCAGCAAGAGCGATATTGAGCGGCGCTCGTTTCGGGATGTGATGAGCTTGAAGAGTTGGATAGTTCAGCTCAAGTCCTATCTGTGGATGGGTAAGCTGAACAAGGCCGGTGTCTATGGCCCACTGCAGTTTATGACGTATCTGGCAGTGTCTGTAATGGCTGCGGTGATCTGTATTACCGGGCTGGTACTCTATGCCAACGTCTACCATCAAGGTATGGGCGGCTGGCTGTGGGATATCTCCGGCTGGATCACGGCGCAGATGGGTGGCCTGGCCATGGTCAGGATCTGGCACCATTATCTGACCTGGGCCTTTGTCATCTTCGTGGTTATCCACGTTTATATGGCAGTCTGGACAGGTATCCGCTTCAAACATAACTCAGTGGACTCTATTGTCTCAGGTTATGACTATCACCCGGACAAGCACTAGAGGTCAGATGAAGATATTGCTGCTGGGTATTGGCAATGTCCTGTACGCCGATGAAGGTATCGGCGTACATTTTGTCAATTACCTCAATGAAAACTATCAATTTACTCACCCAAGCTACCAGCTCGATCTCCTCGACGGCGGCACCTTGGCACAGGGGCTTACCCCCATCATTGCCAAGTACGACGCTTTGCTCTTGGTCGATACAGTCAATGCCGCAGGCGCCAAACCCGGCGAAGTCTATTTCTTCGACTTCGATAAGGCTCCGCCTGAAATCGATTGGCAAGGCAGCGCCCATGAAGTGGAAATGCTGCAAACCCTGATCATGATGGAGATGCTTGGCGACAGGCCCCACACCATGGTGCTTGGCATCACCCCAACCGTGATTGAACCCATGACGCTTGGGCTCACACCGCAAATTGCCGCCGCCGTGCCCTTGATGGAAACCACGCTTATCAACTATCTGCAGCACCTTGGCTGGCAATGCCAAAAAACCGGTAACACTGACATAGAAGCCCTTATTCCCCACTCCTATCGCCCAAAGCTATCTGTAGCAGCAAAGGTCGATGAAGAAGACAAACTGCCGGAAACATCCCATGAAACTCGTTAGATTCGAATTTGACTGCGCCTCGCAGCAGCCTTGGTATGGGCATTTATGTAACCAATATCTTAATTACGATAAGCTGAATATCACTGTCGCCCTGTTGCCGTTGAAATCCGCGGCCAAGCAAAGCACTGCTGCCGCCCTAGAGCACAATCATCAGGCGCCAAAGATCATCTGGCGATATATTCTCGAAGCCGAGGGGAGCCAGAGTGAGCTTGAGCAGCTCGCCGATGAGATTGCGGGTGATTTTCTCTTGAGCACCAGCTTGCTGGACTCACGTATTTTACTGGCAGAGGAAAGACTCGGCGCCGCCACGCCACTGGCTTTAGCCGACGTACTTCCCAATTCAACCACTCGGCCGAGCCTGGCGTTTTGTCAGTACTGCCAGCCTCGTTTGGGCGATAACCAACACCCTGATTTTGCCAATATCCGTTTGCCCTGCCCCCACTGCCTTGGCGAAGAGGCGGTATTGGCTGAGCCGGAACTCTGCGCCCTGCAACCAAGCGATATCCGCGCCATGGCCGAGCAACTGCTTGAGGGCAAATCGCTCACGCTCACCGACAGCGGCAATCGGCGCCTAAAACTGAGTCGCAAACAAGATGATATGCCTCAGGGCATACCCAGCGGCCAAACACTTATCTGCTGCAATCCCAATAGCCTCAACGCCCACTTCCTGCTGACCGATGCCGAAGTGCTGGCGCTTTCTTCGATGGAAAAACCTGCGCTGCAATTAAGACCCTGCTCGCAGCACCCCAGGCTCACACAACCCTTGTACTCAGTGGCGTTTGCCGATAGCAGACTGCTGCTGATCATCTGCGAGTATTTGCGTATCAAGGGCTGCGATTATCTGTTTGCGGTCGAGTTATCCCAGCCATCCCGTGTGGAGCTATGCTGGATAGCCGGTCACTATCTGCCGCTCTATACTCACCAGGCGCGGCTGAGTAAGGCAAGCTCAGGCCATGCCTTGCCGGAAACCCTGCACGATGAGGCAAGGTTCGGCAAATCAGTGGCGACCGTTCAAAGCCTAGGCACCCCAAAAGAGCCGCAAATTGTATTGAGAGCCGCCACGGAAAATGACGCGAATATCTGGCAAGTGACCACCGTTCACGGCGCCGAATGCGCCTTCAACGCGCTGCTGGCCGAATTCTCAGGTATAAAAAAAGCCGCACTGCTCTATTTCAGTGGCTCGAATCCATCTCAGATACGCTATCTGGATAAGGACGGCAAACAAGAGTGCTTCTTTGAGCTGACTCAACTGCCCGCCAGTGGCTATGAGATAGTGCATGCACTGGAGCAAAGCCCGCAGCGCACTGTGGTGCAAAAATTCAAAAGCCAATTCCCCGAGTGTTATAACCGCCTGCTGGATTTTGGCAGTCAGCAGCCATCCGCCTTCCCCGGGTTGGATGCGCTATGGGCCGTTATCGCCATCATCAGTGGGCTTGGTCAGCAGGGTCAGTCGGCCACTGAGCTTAAAGATGCCTTTATCGCCGCCGCCATGAGTTACAAGGGCGCCAACGCACCGCGAATCGATTACCCCTTGGCCAAGGGCGAAGCGGTGCGCGGCCTTAACTGGTGCAAAACGCTGGGCACTGTCATGAGTTTCCGCCTCGCCGGTGACACAGATGCCGCCAAGCTCTGCTTCGCCGCCCAGGACTCTCTGGCTGACTATCTGGCCAACTGGGTCGAGCATCTGGATCTCAGCGTTGGTATAGATTGTGTGTTTCTGGCCGGCAGCGCCATGGCCAACCCGGTTCTGAGCAAGAGAATCGCCATCCGCATCGGCAAAAACTTCCCGCTGGCGGCCAGTCAACTGCTCGATCTCGATGGCGCCCTGCTCGCCGCCGGCGCACTTTGGCTCAGGCAAAGGAGGCGCTGATGACAGCGCTTGTTGCCCAAAGCTTCAATATCAAAGGCATAGTCCAGGGGGTGGGTTTTCGCCCCTGGATTTTCCAGTTGGCAAAACGCTTTCAGCTCACGGGCCATGTGCTCAACGATGGCCAGGGCGTCAGCATATTGGTGCAAGGCCCGGAGATGGCGCTGGCAGGCTTTCGAGCCGCGCTCGATACCGAGCGCCCGCCGCTGTGCCGCATTGATGAGCTCACCGTCAGCCATGCCCAAGTGCAGGACTTACAAGATTTCACCATAGCGCACAGCAGTGCGGGGCAAACGGCGGCCATAGTCACTGTGGGCAGCGACAAGAGCAGCTGCGATGCCTGTCTGGCAGAGATCCGCGATCCCAACAATCGCCACTTCGGTTACCCCTTCACCAACTGCACCCACTGCGGCCCCAGATACACCATTATCCGCAACCTGCCCTACGACAGACACAATACCGCCATGGCGGGCTTTGCCCTTTGTGATGCCTGTCGCCAGGCCTATGAAGACCCTATGGACAGGCGCTATCACGCCCAGCCGGTCAGTTGCCCAAAATGCGGGCCCGAGCTGACACTGCGTGGCGCAGGCGGCGAAATCCTCGCCAAGAGAGAGCAAGCGCTGGCGCAAACCATTGCCCTTATCAAACAGGGCAAAATCCTCGCCATCAAGGGTCTAGGCGGCTTTCATCTGATCTGCGATGCCGGTAATCATGACGCAGTCACTGAACTTAGGCGCCGCAAGTGCCGCCCGGCCAAGCCGCTGGCACTGATGATGCCCTCAGTCGAGTTCGCCAAACAATATGCCGAAGGCTCGAGCGCCGAGTGGCAACTGCTCAGTAGTCAGGAGCGGCCGATTGTGCTTATGGCCAAGAAGCAACGCCAGGCTGACGCTCCGGCACTCAGCAGCGCCATAGCGCCGGATATCGATCGGCTGGGTTTGTTCCTGCCTTATACGCCGCTGCATACTCTGCTGCTCGATGGCCTGCAGCGGCCGCTGGTGGCCACCAGTGCCAACCGCTCCGGCGAGCCAATTATCACAGACGGCGACGAGGTGCTACGGCAACTCGGCAAACCACCTCTGGCTGTGGTCGATGCAATACTGGATCATAACCGCCCCATCATCAACGGCTGTGACGACTCTGTGGTGCAGATGCTGGATGATGAACTGCAAGTACTGCGTCTCGCCCGCGGTTATGCACCGCTGAGCCTTCCAAGCAAAAGCTTGGCTAGCATGAACACAGCAAGCAAGAGCTTGGCGAGTAAGGACTCTGGAGACAACAGCTCCAACAAGCTGCCGTCACTGCTGGCCGTGGGCCCACAACAGAAAAACACCCTGGCGCTCAATATCGGTAATCAGCTCTATCTCAGCCCCCATATAGGCGATCTTTTCAGTGTTGAGGCAGAAGGCTATTTCGAGCGCACTTTGCAGAATTTCCATCGCCTGTACCGCTTTGAGCCCGAGGCCATCATCCGCGATAAACACCCCGACTACGCGTCCAGCCGCTGGGCCGAGCGTCAAAGTACTCGGCAGCTTGAGGTGCAGCATCACTTCGCCCATCTGCTGGCGGTGATGGCAGCCAATGATTACAGCGGCAAGGTGCTGGGCTTCAGCTTTGATGGCACAGGGCTTGGAGATGACAACCAGCTCTGGGGCGGCGAACTGCTGCTGGCCGACTGTCAGGGATTTCAGCGTCTGGCAACCCTGAGCCCGATGACACTGCTCGGAGGCGAGCAGGCCATTCGCGAGCCTTGGCGCCTGCTCTATAGCCTGCTGTTGCAAAACCATGACATTGAAGAGTTGCAGCAATTGGCGGTCTTTGCTGCCGAGCCTGCTGCCAAGCTGGCCAACCTTGGCAAGCTCGCCAGCCGTGGCATAGGTCCCAAGAGCCACTCCATCGGCCGTTTATTCGATGCCGCCGCCGCGCTGCTGGCGAACTTGAGACTCAGCCAATATGAAGGCCAGGCCGGGATTATCCTGGAAACCCTTGCCCGCAGAGCCATTGCCGCCGGGAAACAGCAAAGCGCCGAGAAGCTTGGCTTAGAGCTGAAGCTTGAACATGAGCTCGAACATGAGCTCGAACCAACAAACTCTCGCACCGAGCTGGTGTTTGGGCAGTGGCAAAGCGCGCCGTTATTTTCGGCGCTGCTGCAAGCCTGGCGCACCGAGCCGGACAGTGAACTGCTGGCGCTGGCCTTTATTCAGGCCATAGGCAAAGGGATTTTCGCCGCGGCGCTCAAGGCCCGTAACTGGCTCAAGGCCGAAGGAATAGACGAGCTGCCGCTGGTACTGAGCGGCGGCGTGTTTCAAAGTAGGCTTCTCAGTGAATACTGCCACCGGGAACTCGCCCGGCTTGAATTTCACCGCTTGAAACCCGGCCTGGTGCCGGTCAATGATGGCGGTATCGCCCTCGGGCAGCTCTGGTATGGATTGCATCAACCCGGGCTCACACAGAGCCTGACCGAACGTTGAAATTACTGATTGATATCAAGGCATCTGCCGCCAAAGCGGCGCATGCTCAGATTAAGGAACCAAAGGGAGTTCATTATGTGTAAAGATTGCGGATGTTCACTGCCCAGGGGCAACGGCGGGCATCATTCTCACGAGCATGGTCATTCTCACAGTCACGATCACAAGCACGGTCACAGTCACTCTCATGGCCATTCCCATGAGCACTCTCACAGCCATTCTCACAGCCAAGGCACAGCACACACCAACCCACAGCTGAACGACAGCAAGACACTGTCGGTGATCCACAAGATCCTCGACAAAAACGACATCGAAGCTCAGCACAACCGTGAACACTTCGAATCCCACGGGGTGATGGCCTTCAATATCATGAGTAGCCCCGGCAGTGGCAAAACCAGCCTGCTGGAGCATCTTGGTGCCTATACAGACAAAAAATACTGCGTCATTGAGGGCGATCTGGAAACCTCGCGGGATGCCGACCGCCTCAAGGCCAAGGGCATAGAAGCGATTCAGATCCAAACCGGCAGCGCCTGCCACCTGGATGCCTTTATGGTGCACGGTGCCCTGCACCAGCAAGCGCTCGACAACATGGATATCTGCTTTGTCGAGAACGTCGGCAACCTGGTGTGCCCGGCCAGTTATGATGTCGGCACCCACAAAAATATTGTGCTGGTTTCCATCCCCGAGGGCGACGACAAGATTGAAAAATATCCTGTGATGTTCCACCGCGCCGATCTGGTGCTGCTGACCAAGTGCGATCTGCTGCCCTACTTTGACTTTGATGTCGCCGAGGCCCGCGCCCAGGTGAGTAAACTCAACCCCAAGGCCGAGGTATTGGAAGTCTCTACCAAAGATCCCGCCAGTTTGACCCGGGTCGCCCTGTGGCTGGATAAGCAGCTCGCCGCCTTTGCCGAGCGCACTTCGGAGGCTTGCTGATGTGTTTGTCTATCCCATCCCAGGTAGTGGAGCTGCACCCCGAAAGCCAGAGCGTTACCGTGGAAACCCTGGGGGTTAAACGCACTGTGAGCTGTCATCTGTTGGATGAACCGCTTGCCATTGGTGACTATGTGCTTATCCATATCGGCTTTGTGATGAACAAGATAGATGCCGAATCTGCCGCCGAGAGCCTGGCGCTGTACCGTGAGATAGCGGCCAAACTGGAGGCGGAAGATGGCAGAGCTTGAACTCAGGCAACTGTACGACGGCTTTCGCTGCCCGGCCACGATCCGTAATCTGGCCGAGGAAATCGCCGCGCTGGCTCCCAAGCTGGCTGAGCCGCTTAATATCATGGAGGTCTGCGGCGGCCACACCCACACCATAATGAAATATGGCCTGCTGCAGCTGCTGCCGGAAAATATCCATTTCATTCATGGCCCGGGTTGCCCGGTATGTGTCATGCCCAAGGAGAGGATAGATCAGGCCGCCGCCCTCGCCCGCCTCGATGATGTGATCCTGGTGACCCTGGGCGATATGATCCGGGTTCCCGGCTCCAAGGGTTCACTCGCCTCGGTGCGCGCCGAAGGCCATGATATCCGCGCCGTCTACGCTCCGCTCGATGCGCTGAAAATCGCCGCAGAAAACCCGGACAAGACCATAGTCTATTTTGCCATCGGCTTTGAAACCTCCACGCCGATGACGGCGGTACTACTGGAGCAAGCCGAAGCCAAGGGTCTTAGTAACCTCTTGTTTCATATCAACCATGTGCTGGTACCACCGGCAATAGATGCGGTAATGAGCCACCCCGAGGCCAAGGTCAACGCCTTTATCGGCCCGGCCCACGTCAGCGTTATCAGCGGCGCCCGCATCTATCGTCCGGCGGTGGAGCGTTATCACACCCCTGTGGTGGTCTCGGGCTTCGAGCCTGTGGATGTCATGCAATCCATTCTCGCGCTGGTCAAACAGAAAGTCAGCGGCCGCTGTGAACTGGAAAACCAGTATCAACGCGCCGTCAGCGAACAGGGCAATCTATTGGCGCAGCAAAAGGTAGCGCAATTTTTTAAGGTTCGCCCCAGTTTTCGTTGGCGCGGCCTTGGGCCCATTGCCGACTCGGCACTGATGCTGAAACCCGAATACAGTCACAGGGATGCCGAACAACGCTTTGCCGAGCGCTTGCCGGTGAAACAGATAGACGATCACAAGGCCTGCCAATGCGGCGATATTCTGCGCGGCATGGCCAATCCCAAGGATTGCAAAGTATTTGGCCGCGGCTGCACCCCACAAACACCGCTCGGCAGTTGCATGGTCAGCTCTGAAGGCGCCTGCAATGCCTATTACAGATATGCCGGAGTAAACTGATGTCCGATAAACGAGTACAACTGAGCCATGGCGGCGGTGGCCGGGAAATGGCCGAGCTTATCAACAAGCTGTTTTTCGATGCCTTCGACAACCCCATTCTCAGACGCGAAGAAGACGCCGCCTGTCTACCTCTTGGCGGCGATTGCGCCTTTACCACAGACTCATTTACCGTAGCGCCGCTGTTCTTCAAAGGCGGCGACATCGGCAAGCTGGCCATTGCCGGCACAGTCAACGACTTAGCTATGATGGGCGCCGAGCCGCAATATTTAAGCTGCGGTTTTATCATAGAAGAAGGCTTTGAAATCAGCCGTCTGAAACAGATAGTCGCCAGCATGGCCGATGCCCTGTCTCAATGCGGAGCCCGCATCGTCTGCGGCGATACCAAGGTAGTGCCCAAAGGCTGCGCCGACGGCATTTTCATCAATACCTCAGGGGTAGGCCGCATTCTCAAGCCGGGCATTTCGGCTCATGCGCTAAGAAACGGCGATGCCATCTTGCTTTCGCGGGACATAGGGCGTCACGGCGCCGCCATCCTGAGTGCCCGTGAAGGGCTGGAGCTGGAGTCTGAACTCAGCTCCGACTGCGCCGTGCTCTGGAATGTGGTGGAGCAACTGATCGCCGCCAATCTGGAGATCCACGCCATGCGTGACGCCACCCGCGGCGGCTTGTCGGCCGTGCTCAACGAGTGGGCCAAGGCCTCTAACAAGGGCATTACCCTCAGAGAAACCGCCATTCCCGTCTGTGATGAGGTACGCGGCGTCTGTGAACTCTACGGTTTTGAGCCCTGGGATCTCGCCAACGAAGGCAGCTTTGTCGTCGCCCTGCCCCGCGAACTCGCCGAAGGCGCGGTCGAAATCATGCGCCGCTTCGGTCATTGCGACCAGGCCTGCATCATAGGCGAAGTAGGCGAACAACATCCGGGTAAAGTGGTACTGGAATCGGCCTGGGGCAGTCGCCGCTATTTGGATCTGCCACAGGGCGAGCTGTTGCCGAGGATCTGTTGATGCACGAGTATTCTATCGTCAGCGCCCTGATGGAGCAGTGCCAGCAACTCGCCGCCGAGCACGGCGCCAAGGGCATTGCCCGGGTCGCCATCAAGATAGGCGCCATGAGCGGCGTCGAGCCTGAGTTGGTTCGCACCGCCTTCAACACCTTTCGTGAGCACAGCGTCTGCCACGATGCCGTGCTCGATATCGACATAGCGCCGCTGACGCTCTCCTGCAATCAGTGCCGGCAGCAAAGTACCCCTGAGGAACGCACCGTCATCTGCCCCCACTGCCACAGCCAGGATACCCGGGTCATAGACGGTGAAGATATGCTATTGATGCAACTCGAGTTAATCACAGATTAATCCAGCCCAGGCAAAGCGGCGCCGCTATCTGTGTTGAGCTACACGCTGTAAAACTTAGGGCCAAAGGCTATCGCGTTCGGTAATGCCTTTGGCCATATATCTTTGGCCTTTTCATCACTCCTTCCCCATTACTGTCTTACCGTCAGTAAAAGCCTTTAGAGTCTCATTTCTAAACCATGGCTGCACTTGCGGCTTGTTTCGCCAAGCCAACTTGGTTATTCTAATGATAATTCAATTAGTTATAAAAACAGCCAATACAGGGATGGCTGGCATCATTTCGCCTTCAGGCAAATTCAGGGACGAAGTCAGTTTCGTGCCCGTGCGGTAGCTATGGCGGAAACTTTATAGCAGATAGTTATTTAAGCGCAGACGCGACGCCCTTAATCTACGCGATTAAACTCATTCCTCGCCTGTGATTCTAGCGTGTGAACGGCTTCATGGCCGAGTACTACTTGTTTAAATATGGAGGAGACATGAAAATAAAAAAACTAGTTAATCTTAATCAGGTAAATTGTCCTGATTGTAGCACTCAGATGCCTTCGATAAGAATTCCTGATAACTTCCAACAACTTATATGGGGCGGTTGGGTATGCCCTAAATGTAAATGCGAAATGGATAAGCACGGAAATAAGTTACAAGATTCGAATAAATAGATTTTGCGCGTCATTTCTGTAGTATCAAATTAAAAGCTATAAAGGTAGATGTGTTAAATAATTAGTATATTTTAGGCCTAAAATCGTACATGTACGTTTAGTGTCAGGATTCTGGCCAAACTGTAACAATGCAAACTTACACTCCTCCGAGAATCGAATACGTATGTGTACAATATTATGAAGCTATTGGGATTAACGGTTGGTGAGATAATCGGCGCAATAATTGGGTGGGCGTTTCCTATCGGACTAGATAAGTTGTTCGGTATATCATAGTGCTACATAGTGGGTGAAATCGTATAGCAAAGCTCAAGCTGGATTCGCCAAGCATGCCATTTCTACTATGCGTTGATTTTAGTGATTAGGATGGAATGCGGCGGTATCGGTATTACGTTGCTTACTCCTTAACAGGGCGTTGATATGATTTAATTTACCGAAAGCTCGAGTGTTAGTGAGCAAAGTACCGTAGTAGTTGCACAACTTCGGTAGACTAGTCAAAACCCTAGTCACGTCATTGATTTACTTATGCACGTCCAACCCAATAATAAGCGTGTTAGCTTTAGACATGTCGGCCTCCTATAATTGTTCGCCTATTGGGTCAACAAATAGTATGGCTCTGACTCAATTCATCCGTAAGAAACACGGCAACTGACACTTGCTTGCATAGGGAATCATTATATTTATTGCTATTAAGGAATAGTTTTGAGTATATAGTCAACACCTTAAAACCGTTATTTACTGAATTAGCAAACAATATATTTAAAGCGCGTATACACCTTTCAACTGCCAAAAGTAGAAATTATGCAATGGTCAAAACTTAAAAAGCGAGTTGAAGAAAATTTTGCTGAATCCATCAAAGGCAGAATTGAAATATTTACAACTTCTTATCGACGACAAGGTGAAGTTGCTCGAAGTTGGGTTGTCATTGATGGCAAGCAAGGCATAAGTCTTACTGATTATGAGTCTTGGTCGGAACAAGGGGCATATTTTCATGAGTTAACCCCAACAGATTGCCTGAAACATAAATCAGTAGATGGCTTAGAAAGAACTGTGGGGAGTTTATATGAAGCAGGTGAATTCAGCAGTTATGACTTCAAAATTATATGTTTCGAGTCATTGAGCCTATCCGCTCATGATTGTATTAAATCTGAACATCCGCTATTGCGTGTCATAGGTGTTCTTCATCGTAAACTAGGTAAGGCTAAGGTCAATGAAATGCTAAAGGACCCTCATCCAATGGTTATTTACTTTGCAGATTTTCGTATAAAGGCAGAGGCAGCTGACCTTTCCCAAAAATTTAAAGCTATTTCCGGATAACAAGCTAGATACCTCCCTTAAAAACCAGGAAACTTCATGATTGATTTCACCTCTCTACCAGATGAAAACACAAAACGATTTGTCGCCGTACTAAATAAAAAAGTTGATATGGGGCGCCTGTACAATGCGCTGGGTCATATGACAGCCGGACTGGTCGCTGAAGTAAATGACTTAGACAGACTCTGTTTTCTGCAATATCGGGATAAGGAAGAAGGTATTCATCCATCAATATCCCATTATCCATTTATCGTTCTTAAGGCTGACAATTCGAACAAGATCAGAAAAGTCCGTGAAGAACTCCTGCAACGAAATATCCCATTCACTGACTTTACAAACACCATGATAGTAGGAACATCCGCCGAGCAGGTAAAAGCAACGGCTGAAACATCCGAGCAAGATCTGGAATACTTTGGTATTTGTATGTTCGGTGATACGACTGTGCTTAAAGAGTTTACCGGTAAGTTCAGTTTATTCAAATAGTAGGACCGCAGATATGGAGCGCTATACTACAATCTTCAGATTCCGAGGCAGATAAAATCAATGAATTAGCCGACAATGAGGGCAACTTTTATCGGGAATACTGTGTTTTGATTGCCCTATATGAGGCCGCAAGCGAGAGCATAGAAAACAATACAGCAATATATTTTTTCTAAGTTTAGTATTGCATCTAAGAGATAATCCCCCACAACCCTATTGAGCTATTTTTGATAGTGATCGATTGCAAATAGATGTTCAAATTAAGACGGCAGGTTAAATATAAACATCTATTTGAACATATAAAAGTAAAAGATAATAAGATACATTTTTTGGACTGATATTTTCGATAACAAATGAAGTCAAAATTTATTAAAAGGAGGTAATATAGTGACAGAAGTAAACCAAGAGATATTATGGGATAACGTATATGACGCTAGAACGGCTGTATTCGAAAAGAAATTCGGTCTGTTCCCAGATGAGATCCTTAAACTGGGTCATATGACAGGTGTATGGCCAGGTGGTGGCTTGTTTAAGTCTAAAGCCAGCGAATTGGGTGACGACCTATGGCTTTACACCACTTTTGGTTTAACCAACCCGGATATGCCAACCCAGTACTTGCCCCAAAACATTAATCAAACAGATGGTAACATTGAGCTGACTCTGACAAAAAAAGAAACAGTTCCTGTCTATCCTGAGCGGCCGGGTTATGGATACGAAATTATAGTAATTACCCAAGGCGAGGCAGATTGGCCACTAGGTTTGTTGCAATGGGCCGTCAATGCGGAAATGCTTAACGATGCAGACCTTTTGGGAAGAGTCAAAAAGTACAACGGCCTAACTATTGAAGATGTCATGGTGGGAGACGGCGATTACGTCAATGTACTTATTACCCAGGCACACAGTCCGCTGCCAGGTAGCTTCACATTACCTAATGGTGAAGGCCAACTACTGATAGCGACTGTGATTACTGACGATGAGATGGCCTGGTCAATGAAAAACGGTCGAGACAAGCTGTTAGCCAAACTCCTTGCATCGAACGATAAGCAAGTCAGTGTCATTAACAGACCTTCGGTGTTAAATCCCGCTTCCATTAACTACTCGGACATAGACAATCGAGAACAGGCAGAAGAGCTCGCAGCTCAAGGTATGTTACGAAAAACCTATCTCTTCCCATTGGAGTTTGGTGGTCAGGACGACCCAATGAATGTGGTCTATCTACCAAAGACGGCCTCACTGAGCAAAAAAGTGTTCGATCAACAGGTCATGGAGCTGGCCCAGCAAGGAAACATAAGTAACTACTCGGCCTCACCGAATTATCAAGCAGATAGTTTTATACCGGAAAGTATCGACATTGTAGCTGATGGCGAAGCCGGGATATCAACTAGAATTGAAGTGTGGTAATAGGTAGCTCTGGCTTTATTTGACTCTTGACACAAGTCGGTTAACAGCCCAGCTACCCGCACTGAAAGTAATTAAGGTGTTCTCATTGAGATACATTGAGGACACCTTATTAACAGCCTGTGCTTGTTGTCAGTGTACCTACTGCGAATGAAGCTTGAGCCTTGAGCCCCGAGGCGCTTGCAGAAGCACAGATGACTGTATCATTGAAATCCAAAGTTAGAATAATTTAGCATTGCCACCAATAGTTGCCAAGTTAAAGATGCTGCTATATTTCACTATCCATATATCATAAAGAAAAACCATGAATAACGAACAATTAATTAACGCTATCAGAAAGAAGCTGATAAATTAAAGTGCTATAGCTATGATGACATGTGGTACGATGTTATTTCCACGCAAGTACTAGCTGACTTTGAGTATTTACTAAACAACTACCCGTTTAAAAACAATGAAGAAAAGAAGGTTATCTTTCTTCAACTATTGATGAGTGATATAGAACATTATTTAAAGGAAGACTGCATTGGAGCATTCCTGAATAAATTCCACCCTGAACAGCTCAAAGTTGATTTCCCTGAAGGGATATTCACAATAATACAGTATGAGAACAGTTTTTATGTTTTCAAAAAACTCGTTGAGAATAAATTTCCGCTAGATCACAACTTGTTCCTACTTATGGGCTGCCGAAATAATCAGAAAGAGTATCTCGAATTTATCACTCAGCATTTTACTGTAACTGATGAGATCTTGGAGCAAGCGCTAGATCAGATCATAAACTCAGATTCTTTTGGTGAATCCAGCACAGATGCAACTCAAATTTACTTGATAAAGTACCTGCTAGAAATGTTGAATGTAAATTGCAAGCTACCAGGAACGTCCGACCATGATTAGTTATATCAAGAGTGCTTCGAAAATGTTCCTCCTGCAGCTAAATACTTCTACACTGATGATTTTGATATAGCAATTCTTTATGATCAAGAGTATTGGGAATATATCTCTGAAAACTACCTGGAAGATGAAGACTATGAAAGCCTCTACCTTGCAGCTCTTGATGATATAAAAAACAGTAACCTGGATATAGATTTTGAGCAGATGCAAGCTATATTCATCGATTTGAACATGCCGGCTGCGGCGCAAATATTTTCTCATTAGACAATTGTCAAAGAGGCGCGTTCATATCAGTAAGCAGAGAGCCATTGTTTATTTGGCTCAATTAGATCTATCTTGGAAACGAACTCAACATGAACAACAAGTATAGAGCTCCAGCGAGCAAGTGCAATGGCCTCCCTAAAGGTCTGAAGCTGCTAGTTCCTTTTATGCTCCTTATATCGACTCCCTGTACCAAAGCACATGCCGCTGATTGGTATTGCTTCGTGTCTCAAGATGAACCCCATCCAATATACTTGGCTTTTTCCTTTAGCGATGAAGAGAGTAAAGAGTCCCTGGTTTGGTATAAAAATAGCTCAGATGTCATCAAGCTTGAGCAAACGAGTCTTGAAGGCATAGAAATCACCGAAGGGAGACCCTATGAATATACCTATAAATACCTGGAAAAGATCGATGGAATAACATCTGGAAACTATACCATTGTTGTTCAAGGGGCAAATTTTTACCGTTTTGAATATAAACCGAAAAATAAAAATAAGGTTTATGAATTCAACATGGACCCTGAATCCCAGTTGGACGATACTTGCGTCTGGCAATAACCCTTCATTCAGGGTTTCTTTGGCCGTAACAGTAAGTTAATAAAGATAAATCAAGTCAAAGGCTGTACTTACTAGCTATCCTATCAAGCCAACCTATTGCTGCTGAGATTCTAACCTCTTCTAATGCAACACCAGGAACAACAATAATATCGCTCCGGCACTAAATAGATTGGTTTTCCAGAACGAATCTTTGGCAAGAGTGTGCCTAATCAGTACACCACTCCCCCTCAGCCAACCTGCCCAGCAACCGGCTATCAGTGCTTGTAGCATTAAAATAGTCCCCACCACCATATAGGTCAGATCCAACCAACCCTTGGATGGAAACATAGAAGGCAACAGGAGTAATCCAACAATGCCCGCCAAGGCAGCCCAACTGCAACCCACCAGCAATGCCAACAGAGAAGATAATAAAAATCCCTTTAATCCTTGCATCACACTCTCCTTGTTTTCGATGAAATGGCTTCCCTACCCGTAAACCTTTACTATTTTTTATCTATCCCTATGGTGAGAGTCAAGGTGAGTGACGACGTTAAACCTCAGCACAGTTTACCCGCCTATGGAAAAGCTGATCTGAACAATACCTGAAAAAAACATAAGAGAAATTATGCGTTGACTCACGCAGTTACTTCAATCCCAGTTGCTGGCGACCAGTTTGATTGAGATAAGGCGCCACGTCACTCAAAGGTAAAAAGAATTCATTTTCGCAGCCATTACCGCGAGGATATTCCCAGAATCTGAGCCCATCCAGCCCATCCTGGGTTTCCAGAGTTAAGTGGTAATAGCCCTTTGCACCATATTCTGTACTACCACAATCGAACTCGGGATCTTCCTCTTGTGCACCAGTTGGGAACCATTTGGCCTGCAGCCCAGATGGCAACTGATGTGTCTGCTTATCGGGGTCAGTATCGTAAAACCATTGCCAAGGGTGAAAACGCTCACCTGTATTAAGATCAAAATTGGTAAAGTTAATCGATATTCCGCTGGCGCCATGCCCTGCGGCCCAACGGTAGAATCTGACACTGAGCCAGGTGTCGTTAGCAAAACTCAGCTCTACAGCGGTTTCGTCGCTGAAAGCTGTGCCCATGCGCCCGAGAAAGTCTCTGCGAGTTTCGTAATAGAGTTCAAGCAACTCAACGCTGGTAAGGCGTTGTTTAAGCCAATGATTGATTTTATTCAGCCCGGCTTGCGCGCCCCGAAGTTCAAGCCCCATCTCACCACCGTAGGTAAGCTCACGAAATTCCAAGGCGTTGTTGAAACTTTGCCAGGCACCGCGCTTTATTTGGGGCCGGGTTTCCAAGGCCTGATTATAGGCTTCGCTGCTGCAGTCTGTTGCGCCATCGGCGGCAGTGACTCGGCTGAGGCTGATAGGTAAGGTTTTATCCCTTTGCGCCAGATACCAAGTGCCCTGTAACTGATCATCTTGAAGAGAGAGTCGCCAACGACCGCTGTCATCTTGCTCCTGGAAATGGTTGTCTTTGAATTCCAGGCTGATAGGCGTCAAGTATTTCAAATAATAATAGCTACCTGAATCGCCATATTCGTTAATGCAGGCGCGGATCTGCGTCTTTCCCAAAGTGCCCTGCCATACACCGGCCATAAGCCTGCTCTCTTGCTTGGTCATGCCATCTTGACTGGCATAGGCGCAGGTGCTGGCCATTAACAACGCAGAAGCATAAACAAAGGTTTTGACTGCCATCCCTGTTTCCTTATCCTGATGATCGAAAGCTGGCAGCCTAGGGGATGATTCGATGAAAAGCAATGGCCTGCACCTGGCATTCAAGCAAAATGCGAACCCGAGCAAGCGGCGCACGCTTGCGCTTAACTCCCCGTGCTGACAGGCACTCACAAGGTGATAGGACTTGAAAGTGCCTGCTTCGAACTATTTAGGTTATTGCAGACCGGCCTCGAAAGTGAGGAAAATTTCACTGACTGTCTTATCCGCAAGACGAGTGTCGGCGTTAGGTTGCTCGAATGATGCATGCAACATATAGCGGCCGGCGCTGGGCAGTTCAAAACTCACCTTGCCTTCTTTGTCTGAGGTCAGCGTCAATTCCTGTTTCTGGTTACGGTAAAGCGTGCCTTCCTTCACAATCGCAACTTCCACACCGGCAATCACTTTACCCTGGAAATAGAATTGCAGCTCAGTGGGTTCCTGCTCGACTATGTCAGCCGGATGGGTCAAGGGTTTGAGTTCCAGGTATTCCCCTTTCACTTCAAAAGCCTTGTCACTTGGCTTGTTGAGGGTGACATAGGACTCGACCCGTGAGAAATACAGCGCCCCTTCGAGATCGTACGCCCCTTTGGGCATCATCGCCTTGGTGGTTTGCTTGTCAGTACGGCTACGGACGCTGTCTTGCTGGCCCTTGAGCTTATAGCGCGACATATATCTTGGCTGGGTCTCTTTCTCGAATCTGTAGGTGCCGTCTTCGGTCAGGCGATAGTCAAACACAGACTTACGGCTGCCGCGATAGCTCGAGGATGGTCGCTCCTTGGTGCCGGACGGAGTAACGATTTGCACATCTTCAGAGCCAAAAGGTTTGTCAAACAGGAAGACTTCGTTACTGGCGCTGACATCTGAAGTGATCCACACACCTTTGCCGGGATCGGCAGAGACATTAAACTGGCTGGGCAGTATAAATCTGTCATGGGCCTGCGCCGTTTGTGCCAACAGACAGGCCCCCAGGGCCAACAAGAGTTTGCTTGTTTTCATCATCTTTTACTCCACTAGGTATTGAAGGCTAATCGTGCCGGTTTCTATGGTGGGCGCTATTTCAGCTTTGAAAGGCTTGCCGTCGAGCTGAAATTTGTGTCGTACCAAATCCCGGCCACCGTGCTCTCGTACCACTTCCACCAGCAAGGTATATTTGCCGTTGGCAACCTGGCCCCCTTGGTCATCTTTGAGGTCCCAGCTGATGGGATACTTGCCCGCAGGCCGTGTTGCCGACGCAATGGCATCGACAAAGTTCATGTCATCCCGCCCGGCCTTGCGCCACCAGCGACGAATGTCTTTCAGCCACTTGTACCCCTCGCCTTCCTGCATAACCCAAAGGCTCAAAGTTCGCACGCTCTGCCCTTTGGCATCTTCCACCCACACGGCTGTGTAAGGCCTGTGGTATTGGCCCGTGGTGATTTCCGGCAGTGTCAGATTAATCTCCAGCGAATCGGCTTGGGCCTGCCCCAGGGTTAAGCTGCTACTCAGTAATACCGCCAAGGACAGAGACAATCTGGTTTTCAAAGGTTTGCCACTCATACATTCTCCATTCACAACACACCAAAGGTAGGGGGTACTAATTCATGCTTTGCCGTCTGTCACTTTGAACTCAGGGAACAAACAGCAGATAGATAAGGGCACAGGCACTGCTGACACCGACCATGGCCAGTAAGGATTTTTTCAATCTACGGCTCTGAGGCAACAGCAGGAAAGCACCGGTCAGGGAAAACAGGATGATGAGAATTGAACAAAGATCCAGCAGCCAGACCCACAGGGTGCCGCTGTTACGCCCCTTATGCAGATCATTGAGTACTGCGATAAGACCATAATCTATCTGCTCGACATAGGCTTTCCCGTCCAGCAGATCCAGGGTAATGCTCTGATAGCGCCCCGGCCCCTTGTGCACCAGCGCCACTTCATCTTCACTGAACTCGGCACTGTGACCATCCACTCCCCAGTGGCTACTGAGCCAATGCGCAGTGGCTTCGCGCCAATCCGGGTCTTCACTATTCACCGGCAACAAAAATCCCGGCAGGGCTTCTTCCGATGCCAGGCTTTCTCCGCCCTGGCGGATAAACCAATCCGGATGATTGAGAGTGATACCGGTAAAGGCAAAGAACAGCATCAACAGCAGCAGTGCCATGGAAACATAGATATGAACGACGCGGGCGAAATGGAGCGATGACTTGCTGACTCTGAACTTCAATTAAGGTTTCCACATAGCGCAGGCCGCCAGTGGGCTGCCTGTTAATTGACTGTTATTGGCCAATACTAAATAACAATCATTCTTGCCTTAATGCTATTTACCTTATTTACACTTGCCGGACGTTGCCCAGTCGACATAGCAAACCCGGGCCTCTCCCAAGTCACTGAGGAAGTTGAGCCAGTATATTTGGTGATCGGCCAACTTATCGCCCGGGCCTTTGACTTCAAGCCAACTGATGCGCCCTTCGGCGTCAAATAACACAAGATCCGGATGGCCACTGCGGTAATGCTTGAGATCGCCAAGCATACGTTCAAATACCTGAGCGAGCCTGGCGCCGGAAAGTGCCGCCAGCGTCAGTTCCAGCGCCTGTTGCGGCAGGTTTTCCCAGTAAACCCAATCATTTGCCAGTCCTTGCTTTTGCTCAAAATGGCGCCAAATAACAGCGCCAGGCTCCCGAGCGATTTCATCAAGACGCGCCGTGATGGCCTCTTGACGCCGACTGACAAACTCCTCGGTGAACATATCCCGTGGGCTGCGCTGAAATGGGTTATCGAATACCGCCTTAACAGGGGCAAAAATAATGTCCCAAAAGGCGAGCCCAAAGAGGCCACAAAGCAAGGCATTCTCGAGAAAAAACGCCCGGTAACCGAGCGCTTCAAAGTGCGCAGCGACACGCAATTCAACTCGCTCACCATTGGGTGTGAGTTGCAGAGCTATCGCTGGCGGCACACTCAGTCTACCCGGTACATTTTCATTCAGCTCTGGCAGTCTTAACATCAAAGAATCAAGCGCCAAGGAATCAGGCGCTTCACTATGGCCTGATGGTGAGGCAAACTTGCTGTCTTTGCCATTTGGCAATTTTTTAAGCAGGCGTTTGCCAATACGTTCTATGATTTGCCACTGACTCTCATTACCGGCAAGGTCGCAAAGGTGCAGCAGCGCATGAGTCAGAGCCCGCCACTGAGCCTGTTTTTCCAGGCAGCGGCACAGGCGTTCCCTTGCTAGCCAATGTTCGCACTGCGAATAGACACTGATGGCAAGAGTAGTTTGCCCTTGCCTTTCGGCTTCGCGGCCTATCAGAGTCAGTAGTTTTTGCCGGCGCCGCTCGAGTAAGGGGTTAGCCTCGGGCATCGCTGAAATGGCATTAAGCTGTTCAAGCAGCAATGGAATATCCAGCGGCTGTTTGGCTAGTATCGCCTCTTCTATCTGCTGACTCATATGGCCAAATGCCAACGCGGCGTTAAGCTGCTCTGAGCTGTCATAGGCGCGGTGGGCCTTGTCCAGCACAGTGACTTCAAAGCGCTGCAAGCCCAGATCGCTGAGCACAAACTGGCTCAGATCCTGATAACGGTTGCCAAAATAGAGCAGCAATAGGCCATCGAGAAGCCGCTGGCATTTAAGCTCAATCCATTCTATGCCCAGCTCAGAGTTCAGTTCGCCAATCAATAACTGTGAGTCTTGGGGCCCGAGCGCCAGCAAGGTACGTTTCAGCGTCTCCTTTGAGGCACCATTTATGCTTTTACCTAGATGCTGCGCAATATCGACCAGCCCCCCAAGACTATTCTCGCCCTCCGAGGCTCGACTCTGTTGCAGTTTGAGAAGCGCCCGGCGCAGCTCTGTGAGGGTAACCCCTTTGAGCCAGGTTTCAGTATTTGGCAATGATAAGCTGATAAGCTCCGCTTGCTCAAGCCCCTTTATCGCTGGCTCCAGGCCCCCTATTTCCGGGTAGTTAAGCTTATCGGTGCGAAACCACTCGCCCTTGCGGGACAAGAGACGCACCAGCAACATCCGCGAAGGCTTGGAACAGGCAAGGTACGCCGCGCGTAACCTGGCAAGCTCGCTTGGCAAAATATCCAGATAGCGGCGGCTACCCTCCAGCAAGAGTTCAAAATTGCTCAGGTAATAATCGCTTGCAAGTTCAAGAGTGGCCGGTTTCACTAAGGTTTTTGCCGCTAAGGTTTTTGCCGCTAAGGTTTCTGCCATTAGGGAGCTTCGCCTGATTTCACGGTTTTCAGTTGTTCAACCGGCATGGGGCGGGCGAAATAGTATCCCTGCAGCAGGAATATACCGCGCTTTTTGAGGTACTCCACCTGCTCTGCGGTCTCCACGCCTTCGACTATCATCTCAAGCTCTGACTCCATACCAAAGGCGATAATGGCATCCAGCACACCACGCTTGAGATCATTGGTGCCTATGGTATCGGTAAACATCTTATCTATCTTGATGCTGTCGATCCCCAAGGCTTGAATATACTTAAAGCCGCCATATCCGGTGCCGAAGTCATCAATTTTAAAGCTGTATCCCCTCTCTGTCAGCCTGGCGATTTCCTGCTTGGCGGCGTCAATGTCGGCAATGGGCAAGCGTTCGGTGATCTCAAATTTAAGTCTGTCCGGCTCCGGCCAATTATGCTGTTGCAGCACACGACTGACATGAGCCTGCTCCAGATGTTCTGCCACCAGGTTGATACTTACCCAAGTGCCGCTCTCAAGCTCCGGCAGTTGTTGCAGTACCTGCTGCAGCAAAGATTCGGTAATGGGAATGATCAGGCCACAGGCTTCGGCATGCTCTACAAAGGCGGCCGGGGGAATAAACTCCTTGCCCTTCTTCCAGCGCACCAGGACTTCATAACCGACAATTTTGCCCTGATTAATATCGACTATGGGTTGATAGAAAGGGATAAACTCCTGCCGGGCAATTCCCCTTTGGAGCATACTCTTGAGCGAACTGTGGTAACTCAGATAAAGCCAATAAGCCCCGGCCAGCAGCACTCCGAGCAAAATGCTCAAGGGTAAACCGTAAACAAAGATCTTTTCTCTGGCGTAATCATCGAGTTTCTTTCCAAACCAGAGTTTTTGCTCCACCTGATGCTGCGTGTCCATTACACTGAGAAAATGCACATGGGATTCTTTGGGTACCGAGGGATTGCCGCGCTCAAATACCAGCCCTTCGGAGCCTGGAGCATGATGCAGAAACTCTATGTAAAAACAATCGCGGCAGGGAAGATTGATAATTTCACGGATCCAACTGCTGTCCAAAATCCAGTAAGCGGTATTGCCATTACTTCTGAAATAAACCAAGAGTTCCTGCTCGGTGTCATGCATGGCACCTGTGGTGGTTAGGCCAAAGCCCTGCCCTATGGGGGTGTCATTGGGAAGATCCGGCAATAGTAAATCCGAGCCGAGCGAACTGCAGCCCATGCCGGTTTTGGTTTTTATCCCCATCACCCGAAAATAGCGATTGTAGTTTTCAGGTGCCCGCAATAATTTTGCGTCTTTCGGACCACAATCAAAATGAAACTCAGGTACTTGATGGAGAATAATGTCATTGATGGAACGCTGTCTCTGGCTAAGATACTCTTCCATGAGTTTGAACTGATTTTTGACTATCATTGAGGTCACTGGCCTTAGCAATAACTCCGATGACAACAGCAAGAGAACAATAGGTAACAGCAACAGCAGCAAAACCCGTTTGTTCTCGGATACAGCCTTCATGATTATCGTCCTTGTAGAATGTCACTTCCCTTATACCCAGCCAGAGCGCCAGATACAATGACGCAGGCAGCAAATACCCTACGCTGCGGCAAAACCCTTTGCAGCCTGAGCAGGGAAAAACGGCCTGGGCAATTTAGGTAAGCCACTGAAATTTATTGATTGACTCTTGTCTCTATCTCAACCTTTGGTTAATTTGGGCGCCTTTGAGTTTGGCATGCCTTTGTGCGCCAAGCCGAAAATTTCGGCGACTAAGACTTTATTATTCGGAGCAGAAAATGAATGAAAATGTCATTCAGGCAATCCTGGTGTTTGCCGCATTTGTGGTGGTCAGCCTGATTATCGACCGTTTCCTGAAACAAGTGGCCGCCCGATTTGACTCGGCGGCAAGCGAATCGTTTCGCTTGATCTCCAACTCCCAGCGCGTGGTACTGATATTTATTGGTGCCGTCTTGGCCTTGTCCAAGTTGGGCTTTGATGTTGGCGCCCTGGTTGCCGGACTCGGACTCACTGGTTTCGCGCTGGGTTTTGCCCTCAAAGACGCCATATCCAACCTGATTGCCGGCATTATGATAGTGCTCTATAAACCAATAAAGCTGGGCAATAAAATCGATATTACCGGCTCCAAGGGGACTGTGGTGGATCTCAACCTGCGTTATATCACGGTGAAGGATGAAGGCGTGACGCATCTGGTTCCCAACTCTTTGTTCCTCAACAATAAAGTTTCCATTATTGATGAGGATAAGCAATGACTGCGCAGCTTTGGAATAAGGTTGCCAACCAGGTCAATTTCAATCTGTAGATCGATGTGCAGCGCTTCTGCCACTTGGTGAAACCCGATGCCAGAATACTGGAGTTTGGATGCGGTTATGGCCGGATAGCCAAGCAGCTGAAACAGTTAGGCTATCCTGAGGTGCTGGGGGTTGATCCCTCAGCCGCCATGATAAAGCGCGGCCTCAGTCTGTACCCGGACATCAATTTAATTCAGCTGCCACAGCTGCCATTGCCTTTTGCCGATGAAACATTCGATGTGGTGCTGAGCTGCGCCGTTTTAACCTGCATGCCATCTGAAATGGCGCAAAAAGACGTCATATTGGAGCTTAAACGCGTGCTTAAGCCTGGAGGCTTGTTCCACCTGAGTGAGTTTTGCGCCCCCATGGAGAAACGTTTCACCTCAGGGCTGGGTACTCCTATGTGTTACCACACGCCCATGCAGTTGCAGGAGCTGCTGGAAGACTTTGTCGACCTGGAGGATGAAGTCACGGCCTGTAGAACTTTGGCCGGCGATCCGGCTCAGTGCTATCGAGCCTTTGCCAGAAAACCGCAGCAGGCTTTAGCTCAATTACGATAAATCGTCTGGATCAGATGAAAACCAAACTGGGTCTTGACCGGGCCATGCACTTCCAGCACTGGCTTTTTGAACACCACTTGATCGAACGCCTTAACCATCTGCCCTGGGCCAAACTCCCCGAGATCGCCGCCGCGTTTTTTGGAAGGACACTGAGAGTATTGTTTCGCCAGCTTGCCAAAATCTTCCCCTTTGGCGATACGGGCCTTGAGTTTTTCCGCCTCTTCACGGGTTTTAACCAAAATGTGTCTGGCGCAAGCTCTGGCCATGGGGTGTTTCTCCTGGGTCTAAAGGGTAAATTCGCGGCCGGTATTTTAGCAAACAATCTGTGTTTTATCTGCAATCACTATCTCTAATCCCCCTCTTTCATCACTCTCACTAATGAGATGGTCATGGCGCCGATGCAGGCTTTATCATCAAACTTGATAATTGAATCGCCCACTATCTCTTCAGCTAATGATGGGCTGTCCGCTGGCTAAATACCGCCTTGCATCTTGGGGAGCCCCCATAAAGACGATAGAATGTTTCGCCGGGTGCTCACCTAAAAATCAGAGGCCCGGCTTTTAAATTCGCAGTGATTTAATGGCAAGCTTTCAGATGGCGGCCAGTCTCACCCGCATTAAGAAATATCTATGTGGCATCAGCAACAACTGACCTTAAACGCCAAGCGGCGCGGTTTTCATTTAATAAGCGATGATATTGCCAGGGCTCTCGATGATATGCCTTACGTCAGTTGCGGCCTGTTGCACCTGCAACTACTGCACACCTCTGCCTCGCTGACGCTCAACGAAAACGCCGATCCCACAGTGCGGCAGGATTTTGAGGCCTGGTTTAATCGCGCCGTGGCCGAAGATACCCCTTACTTTCGCCACACCTATGAGGGCGCCGATGTACGGGTTATATAAACCATGTCACTCAGATATGTACATATCTAACACATATGGACACCTATCTATCCAATAGCTGATAAAGTGGATAATCAAAACCGCCATCATCAGTACCTAATATTGTGTTAAACAGAAGCCGACTAATTGACGACTGAGGCATCTTGTAATTTCTTCTAAAGGGAGAGATTTCCCAACCATTGGCTAATGCTCTTTCCATGTTCTTTGAGATATTGCCTACAACGGAATTGGCAGCTTGGTATTTTCCAATACTGCACCTCATGTAATAAGCCACGGAGTCTTTCACAGCCCGCCATATGAGATTGTAGATTTGAGAAACACTGAAGTACTTTAAGCATTCACGGATCACTAAATGTGTTTTTTTTCCTGGCGAGAAATTCAGTTGATGCTCTGTCAATGCATACTTAAGAAACGCCAAACATTCTTGTGTCTGAACTTCCAAACACAGTTCATAAAATGCAGGGCTTTGTTTGAATCGTAATAGGTGTTCTTCTGAACGGAAATTATTCATCAGTTTTACTATTTCTTCAGTGGGGAATGGTAGTTCAAATTTGCACTTACTAAGGTGCAACGTAAACTGATCATCCCCCTTTAAATCAATAGCTTTTAATGAGCTATTTGAACTAACCAATATTACTCGTTCATCAAAGAGATATTGAACAATTATTTGATCATAACGTTTGTCAGGGGAAAGAGTGTAAGTTGGGTACCCATCTAATGGCGAAAGTTGGTTTAAGTTTTCACTTCCAAAAGCTTGTATCACTGAGGTGAGGTAGATCTTGCTCTGTAAAGTGAGCCTACTAATCTCTGGCTGAGTCTTTTTGCCTTCTCGCCTTAATCTTTCGATTACATCGGCTTTTTTATCATTTAACGCCCGACGTTTAGCTTCCGAACAATTTGTACAGATGGTGTTAATGTATCGCAGACGGATCAGATACTGATTACGTGAAGTAAAGTGATATGGAGTAAGGCAACGCTCACAACAGACCCCATCGAACCACACGAAGGCATCTTTATTTACTAAGTTGCTAACTGAGTACACATTCATTCCGTATTTGTCGGCAATTTCCCTTACATGGAAAGCAAACACACCTTGGTCACTCAATTGCCAGTACTCTTTGCAAATATTAATGTAACGCTCTACATCAGTAAGAATTTCCAAATGCATCTAACCACCCAAAATGAGAACTATAGCCCGTGGAATTGTAGGCGGTATCTAGTGATAGTTCTACTCTTTGAGTGGAGCGGTTCTAATGCGAAACGAGAAGTTAGTGTTATTCGGTCAAAGAGTGCGGACATTGCGTAAAATAAAGGGGTTATCGCAGGAATCAATGGCTGCTTTAGCTGGGTTAGACAGAAGCTACATGGGCCATATTGAACGTGGCGAAAAAAATATTACCCTGCTCAAGATCTATCAGATTAGTGATGCTCTCGGTATTGAAGTCTCAGACCTTTTTCCTCGAGAAGAGGATGGCAGTGAGACTCAATAGCTCTCTCTGATGTGGTAAAAGAGTTGGCATAGATTTACTTATTTACTCTTTCCACACATCTGCATTGCGGCGTTTAATCTGAAGGTATTCTTTCATTTACCGACTTGCCTCACGCATCTCTTCACGAAGGTCTTTGATCTCTTGATCGCTAAGTCGACGACATTTGTCATCTGGAGTTGCTTTAGGAATTTGTTTCATTCATTGACCTCACACTATACAAGTATACGCGACACCATATTGTCTAGTTGCGCTTTTGTCTTTTCCCAATTAGGCATTACCTGGCTCATCAGGCGATAGAACCGCTCGCTGTGGTTATGCTCAGTAATGTGACAAAGCTCGTGGAGAATCACATAGTCGATGCACTCCCTAGGAGCTTTGACCAAGTGCGGATTCAGTGTGATTCGGCCATTAGGAGAACAACTACCCCACTGAGTTTGCATTGTGAGTATGCGTAACGGTGGCCTTTCATTGACCCATAGCGCCTGCTCCAGCATGGTATCAAGGCGCTTGGCGAAGGTTTCCTTTGCGCGTCCCTTGTACCACTCAGTCAACAGCTCTTTAACCTTTTCTTTACTCTTAGTTCGCACTGAGACTTCCAGTTTGCCACGTAGCAGTTTCACGCCTTGAACCTGCTCAGGCGCTTCAATCACTTTCAGCAGGTACTGTTTCCCCAGGTAGTAATGGCTCTCACCGCTGATGTACTGCCGAGGTGTGGTGAATTCAAGCTGTTTGCGGAAATCCCGAAGCTGCTCGTATATCCAGCGGCCACGCTTTTTAACGGCAGATAACACGGCTTCGCTTTCAGCCCCCTCAGGAGCCGATGCAATTACCCGACAATCGGGATGAACCTTGATTAATACCTTGTCTGTGGCTTGCGGGCGCTTAACCCGCTCAAAAAAGATCTGCTCGTCACCGTAGTGGAAGCTCATTCTCTGACTTTGAGGTTTAATAGGTACATTCATCTGGTTATACCCGTTCAAGCACCGTTTAATCCGACCCGAGTGATCTGAACAATCATCTCAACAATCTTCTTGGCCTGATCCATTCCGCCACCAATGGCTTTGCATTCCTGGAACATGCGGGGTAGTAGCTTTTTACGAATATCGGCTTCGATGTTCTGTGGGTTGATGGAGTTTTCCGCGACAGAGGTTTCTACCGCCTGGTCAATTTCAAAGGCGACTTTGACCCACTTATCCTGAACTTGCTGGTCGAGTACAGCCAAAGCTTCAGGCAACACTTTCTTGAACACACCAAAGTAAGCCTGAGCATGGCGATTCCCAGCAAAGGCATCGGGTATGTCGTTCAAGTGTCTGTCTTGAACTTGCTCTTCAAATTCACGGAACAGCATGTACTGTTTCAGTGGGTGGTCGAATAGCTTTTCGGCCTCTTCAATGGCTTGTCGCAGCAGTTTTGAGAACGCTTCCTGAGCGTAAGGGTCATCCCGTAGCTCTTGTTCAATCATGCGGGTTACGCGGGTTTTGATGATGTCGGTTTCGTTGCGGGTTTTATCTTCGCTCCAGTCTTCAGGCTGTTGCTTTTGCCCCATCTTACCCACTTCATACACGCCACCAGGCTCTTTAACCTCGACACCTACCACATGTTTATCCAGCAGCTTTTTCACTTGTTCAGCGTATTCGTCGTAGTCAATCCTCTCACCGGCATCTTGCTGCACCAGTTGGCGCAGGCTGGAGAACTGCTTCACCGTTTCTTTGTAGTGACGGCGATCATGGTCACTAAAACTCTTATCTTCAAAGAAGGTGGCTGATTGCAGCGCTACCTTCAGGCAGCTGGCGAAGGCCGTCAGGGCTTCGTAGAAGTCTTCACGCACCTTTAGATGCACGTCAACCAGCTCTCCAGCAATACCCGCTGATGGCTCTCCACCACGCTCTTCAATTTTTGGTACCAGTACCTGGCGCAACTGCTCAATGTCGTTTTTGTTTTTTACGCCATCGAATATTGCCCATAGTTGCTTATAGAGCTGTGGCAGGCGCTTATATTCGGTACTCATCTGGTTATAGAGGCCCGCAATATCATTAATGTCGTAACCGCCCTGGGTACGGGAAGCCAGATCCTGATATTTCTGGATGGTGGTATCCAGTTCAGCCAGAATGCCGCGATAGTCGATGAGCAGACCAAATTTCTTTTTCGGGTGCAGGCGGTTTACCCGTGCAATCGCCTGGATCAGGTTGTGCTCTTTTAGGGGTTTGTCGATATATAAGACAGCGTTTTTAGGTTCATCAAAGCCGGTAAGCAGCTTATCAACCACGATGAGTATCTTCAGTGAATCATCTTTGTCGAAGCGCTCAATCAGATGCTTGGTGTAAGCCTGTTCATCTTGGCTACCCACGTTGTCTTTCCACCACTGGGTCACTTCCGGTGTGGTGGCCTCATCGACAGCAGTGTTACCTTCACGGCTATCGGGCGGGCTCATCACCACGGCAGATTCAAACCTATTACCTTCTGGCCAGAGGGCTTGGGCTTCGTCCAGATACTTTTTGTACTTGATCGCAGAGGCCTTACTGTCGCAGGCTAACTGGCCTTTCAAACCTTCGTCTATGTTCTTTACGAAATGGTTGGCAATATCCAGGGCAATCAAACGAATGCGGTCATCCGCACCGTATACCTGGCCTTTCTTGGCGAACTTGCGCTTCAGGTCGGCCTTTTGCTCGTCTGAAAGCCCTTCTGTAATACGCGCAAACCAACTGTCGATAGCGCGCTCATTCACATCCAGGTCGGGAATGCGCTCTTCGTACAGCAACGGCGTAACGGTCTGATCTTCCACCGCCCGCTGCATGGTGTAAGCATGCACAATGGGGCCAAACTTATTGGTGGTTTTATCGTCTTTTAACAGCGGTGTTCCGGTAAAGGCCACAAAGGACGCATTGGGCAATGCCTGCTTCATGCGGATATGGTTTTCACCACCCTGGCTGCGATGGCCTTCGTCGATCAGAACAATAATATCAGCGCTGTGGTTCACGCATTCCGGCTGTTTGGTGGCGGAGTTAAACTTCTGAATGAGCGAAAAGATAATCCGCTCGGTACCTTTGCCAATCTGCTCAGCCAGACGTTTACCAGAGGTGGCCATCGCCGCCTCTTTGTCTTTTTTGCCGGCCAGTTCGCCGCCCGAGGCAAAGGTTTTGCTCAACTGGGTTTCCAGGTCTACCCGGTCGGTAACGACCACAATACGGCATTGCTTCAGGCTCTCGTGCAGGATCAGCGCCTTACTTAAAAACACCATAGTGAATGACTTACCCGAACCTGTGGTGTGCCAGATCACACCACCTTCACGGCCACCTGTGCTACTTCGGGTATTAATGCGTTCAATCAGTCGCTTGATGCCAAATACCTGCTGATATCGGGCGACAATTTTGCCAGCCTTTTTATCGAACAAGGTGAAATAACGGGTCATTTCCAGCAACCGGGCAGGGCTTAACAGGCTGATCAGTAATTGATCTTGCCCTGTCACAGCAAGCTCCCCCGCAGCGGTCAGACTCTGGTACCAATCCAGGTCTTTTGCCGGGCGGTGGCTGAATAAGCCTGCTAACTGTTCATCTTTGAGCCTTTTGTTTTTGATGCTGTACATCTCGGCATCGGAGATGTCTTCTTCACGCCAGGCGGCCCAGAACTTAGCGGGTGTGCCACAGGTACCATAGCGCCCTTCGTTGCCGTTTATGGATAACAACATTTGGCTATAGGCGAACAGTAACGGGATTTCATCATGACGCTGGTTACGCAGGCTTTGCGAAATGCCTTCGTCAATGGTGGGACCTTTTTTGGCATTGCCATCCGGGCGTTTCGCCTCAATGACAACCAGGGGAATACCGTTCACAAAGCAAACAATATCTGGTCTGCGGCTCTCTACACCGCCAGAGCGGGTAGCAGTAAACTCTTCGGTGAATACAAAGCTGTTGTTGGCGGGGTTCTGCCAATCAATCAGCGCAACCGTTGGGCTGGCTTTTTTGCCATCGACAAACTCTGTGACGGAGATGCCATACAGCAGGTGGTTATACAGGCGCTCATTGGCCGTTAACAAGCCTTCGTTAAGTGCCGGGCTACACACCTCGGCAATCAGGTTGTCGATAGCCTTTTCAGACAGCGGGTAACTCTTACCTGCAAAGGTAAAAGTACGCTTTTGAAGCTCACCACGCAGCACCTGGCGTAGAACCACTTCATCGGCCTTGCCACCACGGACGGCTAATGCGAGTTCAGGAGAGAGGAACGACCACCCGAGGTTGGTCAACAACGTCAGCGCCGGTAACTTGGCACTGTATTCTTCCTGAAACTTCGGAGCCTGAATTTTATCCATCAGCCTTTACTTCCCATCGCTCTGTTACGCGTATTGTTTCCATCGAAATACATTTCCCACTCCCCTCCAATCAGCGCACTCGTCTCCAGACAAAACGGCACCACCCATAGGGCCAGTGATTCCGAATACCAGAACACGGGCAATGGGTTGTTAAAGCGCTCATGGCGTGGATAGATCAGCATCATGTGGCCACTACCATTCTGATATTTATGGCCATAGGCAAACATCTGGTACAAATCGCTTTGTGCAATGTTGTATTTTTGCTCTGTATTCGCCGCACGTTCATCCAGCAGTTTCCATTTAGTATCCAGTACCTGACTCCCCTCTGCGCTATTGAGCATAAGGTCTGGCTTCAGCTGAAACATGCGGGTAGCAATATTCGCATCCTGCGCTCTGTGCATAAGAAGGTACTGCGAACACGCCTGAGCCTGTAAACGGGTGCCAGTTGGCAAGCTACGGCGCAGAGAAACCTCGACGTATTTTTCGAACAATTGCTCCATAGGGAACAACAGAGCTATGCCACGGTGACTGCCCTGTTGAAAATTTGGGTTCAGCTTTTCAAGCACCAGCTCACACCACGGGCGAATATCGTTGTACGCCTGCATAAGCTTGCCACTTTGCCACTGACCGATCAGTCGCAATGGCTCGCGCTCAGGAGAAATCTCTTCCAGCTGGTGTGCCAGCTCATTCGCCAGTCGCCAGTTCTCTGCGCTTTTACAACAGGCCAACACATAGCTGAGCGCCGTTTTAAGCAAGCGGTTTTCAAGCCGGTCAGGGCTGAAAATATCATGACTGATATGGAACAGATGCTGCCGCCCAGGCGGCTGCCGTTGCTGTTGATCCAGGCGCAGCTGGCCGCGTATAAAACGGCTCTCTTCATTCACCCGCTGATAATCGAAACGCAGCCCCCTGCTGACAAGGCGCTGAAGTTCCGCCAGAAACTGGCTGAAAATCCATTCATGTAGCGGTTCTGGCATACGCAATAAAGAAGCAGCGCCAGCAGTACGTGGTTTAACCCCAAGTGATGCCATTAACATGCGCTGCAGAATACGCCTGGCCGTAGCAGGATTGTCCTGTCCCAGGCCGGTTTTTGGCAGAATCTCGATGGATTCACCCGTCGGGCTCTGCAGAAAGCCCACATAACTGCCCAGCTTTAACGAGCGGTGTCCGTCAATCATTGCAATGGGGGAACCCTGCCCCCAGTTTCCGGCTAAATCCTGCAACCAATCAAAGGTCGCAGTGCTCACCACCGCACAATCCAGTGATGGCGTCAGAGCACTATCGGTAGTGATACGTCCGTATTCCCTTACCTGATGCATCAGGCTGACACTCCCGCCCCTGGCAGAATCCCACGATAGGCACCGGCCTCCATAAATGCCGGTTTATTAATACGATACCGACGATCCGTGATCTGATTGGCAATCGCTTCAGGGAAGAGCTTACCCAAGGATGTTCCTACGTCATCCAGCTCAATAAACCGCTCAGCGGCAGGCTTCTGAGAGTCATTTAGCACCCAGCCAATGCGCTCCCAATCCGCAAAGAAGTATTCCTGCAGTAGCGGAATAATGCGCTTGGCGAAAATATCAGCAAGAAGCTGCTGGCGCTCTTGTTCGGAATCGGCTGAACGCAACGGCCAGAAATAGGCATGACCAATGGTGTGATCACGATCCAGAAGCACTTCGATACGCTGATTCATGACTTTCAGAAGCTCGGAAACATCGACCCCATGCACCAGAATGCCATCCAGCAATGCCGGATCGGGCATCAGCTCAACAAATTCAAAGCGGCGACGAAGCGCGAGATCAAGCTGAGCCAGTGATTTATCGGCGGTGTTCATCGTGCCTAGCACATAGAGGTTATCAGGCACAGAGAATGGCTCTTTCGAATATGGCAGAGTAACCGAGCGCTCATCAGAGCCTCCTTTGCGCTTATCCGGCTCCAGCAAAGTGATTAACTCGCCAAAGATGCGGGAGATATTGCCACGGTTGATTTCATCAATGATCAGAACGTAGTTACGCTTATTGATGCCAACCTGTTCGACAGAAAACGGTAACGCAATATTCTGCCGATGAAGCTCATCAACCAGCGAATTCCAACTTATGCGTGACAGTGGATAAACGGTTTGCTGAACCATACGTTTATCATCATTCAGCGGTAGTATGTTCAGATCGATATCGGTCAGAAGCCAATTCACCTTTCGCACATGGCTATAATCCGTTTCAGCACCAGTCACACTTTCATCAAACACGTAGTCAGATGTAACAACACCGACCGCCTGAACCGTTTCAACATTCTTTAAACACAAAAGAACATCACCAACCTTAATATCGTTGGAAAATGCATTCAGTGCATCGTGATTCCGATAGGTCAGAGAATTCCAATAAGCTTGCTGCTCTTGCGTTCGCTCATCCAGCTCAAGCGACAGATTACCGGTTTGATTCCAACCGATTCTTGCTTCACCGGCCTGGATATATCGATCGCGCATTGCTTTTTCATGCGTTCGGCCAATAGAAATTTTCCACAATGTAGGCGAATCGGACAAGCCGAGCGACTGTCCGTTAACAACATCCTTGTTGGCACGCTCTGCCAGCGCTTTAAACACACCATCTTCAATGCTGTAACTAACCTGATCATCTTTGGTTTCCGCCCGAATGCCTTCAATAAAGTCTTCGTAAGAAAAACTCTGGTGAAAGGTCGTAAAAGCTATTCGTTTAGCAGCAATCAGCTCTTCGTAACGCTGCTTCACCGCCTTACGCTGTTCCTTAACACTCAGCTCTTGAGAGGCCAGCTCCGCCAACCATTGAGGATCGGCCAAAGCCACAGCTTTTTCCGTGGTTGCATAGGTTTTACCTGTACCCGGTGGGCCATAGAGAATCTGGTTTAAGGCGTCTGTTTTCGTGGCTTTTGGGGTGGCTGAATCCGTCATCTTAATTTCCTTAACACTATTCCCTTCGTACCAGTTGCAAAACTGTTCTAACTGTTGAAAGCCCGTCAAAGCAATCAACCACGCCGGATTACCTTGCGACAAAGCTGGTGCATGGGTTTTGAGGTGATGATTGCGGGTTTCCTCTGGCAAATATTCCTGAACATTCTGGAACATCCCTTCTGGTGGCGGAGAATCTACAAAGATTTTAACTACAGATTTCGATTCCGGGTTTTTACCAGGGTCAAACGCCAGCTGACGGCCATCAACCGTTTTGAAGGCCGTGAGATGAGAGGTGCCTGAACGGGTATTCGGATAGCGTTGATTCAGGTAGTCGTCTGCTGACTTCGCAGAAAAATCGGTACTGCTATTACCCGTTTTATTCTCTGACCAGGCTTGATAAGAGATTTCGTAGAAGGGTTGCTCACTGGACTTCTGAAGCCAGGCCAGCAAATCCTGGTACCCTTGCCAATTTTCTTTTGGTAACTCACGCCCACGTGCCGCCAGCCAGGGTTTTGTCTGCGCATCCACCGGGAAATGCTGATCCGGCGCAAGATAAAACATACATTCGGTAAGCTTTGCAAAGCCGGTATGAGGAATTTTCAGAATACGATTGAACAGGTCACCATCCACCTGGCCAGCACGAACCTGATGAAATAATGCCCAAAGGTCAGAAACCATAGTTTCTGATCGTTCTTTTGCATAAGGGAATAACCAGACCTTCAGTGGCTGCGCCGTTGGTACGCCATCAAAACCCGTCGGAGCAACAGCATCTAACCCGATCTTACTGAACAGAGTGGTAAACAGTTGCTGACGCTTGCCTACCCCATACTTCATAAAAGTAGCAAAGAAGGTAAATGGGTCGATGACTGTCAAGTCAACCCGGCTGCCGTCAGCCAACTCATCTTCAAGCCCCTTGTCGATACCGATATCCCGCAGAATCTGCACAAGCTCGGCTTGACGGTTTTCATAACCGGCCAGCCAGTCAGCCAGAGCCTTAAAGGCAGCTACCCAGCTGTAATCAGCCATTGGTAACGCCCCCGACCTTAACCCGACGCTTGCCCGTGAGCAGCTGCTGCATCAGGGCTTTTTTCTCTTGCTTTAATGCTTCCAGCTTTTGTTGCAGAAGGGCGATTTCCTGATCAGCGTTGGATAGCGCAGCCGCGATTTTTTGTTGTTCTTCCACATCGGGGTAACTAAGTTTGAAAGAGGATAAGTCCCCCTGATTTATAGAAGGAACCGCACCTTCTTGCACAAATCTAGCGAAATCTATGGCCATAAGAAGCTGATACAAAAACTCAGTATCTGCGACGTTAGATGGAATTGCTGCCATCATGTTGTTATCAATAATCGTAGGCCTTGAGAGAATCCTTCTTCTGTTGAGAAGCAGGGCAGCCCCAACTTTAGCAAAAACGATAGAACTTTCAGGGAAAGGTTTTGCTTTCATCAGCTTTGCGGTTTCAACGCTCACCCAGTTATTTGAGTATTCAATGCTTCTTTCATTGCCAGGCAAGTTCATGTCACTAACTTTGATGAATGGAAATTCACCCGCTGTTTGTCCTTGATACACTTCCTTGAAAGCAGATCCACCTTTGAATGTGCAAAGATCTCCAAGTCGACCGTGAATCCACTCCCCACTAAACCTAACCCCATTTTTATCCAACAGGCGTTTCTTTCCTGTAAGCAGTTGTTGCATCAGGGCTTTTTTCTGCTGCTGACTGTTGGTGAGCAGTTGTTCGGTAGAAGCGATGGCCTTATCCCAGGTAGAGAGGATTTGGGCGATTTTCTTTTGTTCTGGAAGTGGAGGGGTCAGCAAGCGGTAGCGCTTTAGCTCGCCGGAGTTCAAGTTTGGCTTGCCACCGCCTGCACATAAACGATTTACTTCAGAAATCCCACGATCTGAATTTATGTGCGTTGACAGGTAGAATGAATCCAGCAAATCAGGATTAGGTCTTGCTATGAGGGTTGTGAATGTTAAAGCGCCATCAAAATCTTTCGGTACTACACAGGCCTCACCAATGTTTGATCCAGTTCTTACTGCAACAACATCTCCATGTCTTACCTTCTTGGACTTGTTTGAATTGGCAAAAACTTCATCAATGTAGACAACGGAGTCACTATTGAAATAGTTGCGCTTGATGTTTTGATTTCTGATCAGTTTTACACCGCTAGTCCTCATAAAAGGCGTAACAGAAATTGCTAACCCAACTGCAATTTTATTGCATAAGAATTGAAGCTCTTTTACCTCCCATCCATTAGGCACCATATCCAAGCTCCTCCAGATACTTGGCCATCTCGGTTTCCAGCTCGGTCAGTTTTGCTTTGAGTTGTTCACGCTCAGCACGCACCGCCATCAGATCAATTTCTTCCTCCTCTTCGAAGGTATCGACATAGCGCGGGATATTGAGGTTGTAATCGTTCTCTTTGATCTCTTCGAGGCTGGCGACATAGGCGTATTTATCGACATCGTTGCCTGCACGATAGGTCTCAACTACTTTGGCGATATTGTCTTCAGTCAGCAGATTCTGGTTTTTACCCGCTTTAAATTCACGCGACGCATCAATAAACATTACCGAATCGTCCGACTTATCTTTGTTGAAAACCAGAATCGCCGCCGGAATACCGGTGCCGTAGAACAGTTTTTCTGGCAGGCCGATCACTGCATCGAGCAGGTTTTCATCAATCAGTTGCTGGCGAATTTTGCCTTCGCTGGAGCCACGGAACAGCACACCGTGCGGCACCACCACGCCCATTCGGCCCCCTGGTTTACCTTGAGAAGCGGGTTTCAGGGTTTCGATCATGTGCAGGATAAAGGCGTAGTCGCCTTTGGTTTTTGGCGGTACGCCACGACGGAAGCGGCTGAACTTGTCGTGTTCGGCTTCGTCGTGGCCCCATTTATCCAGGCTGAACGGTGGGTTGGCAGTCACGATATCAAACAGCATTAAGTCGCCGTTTTTATCCAGCAACTTGGGGTTACGAATGGTGTCGCCCCATTCGATTTTGTGGTTGTCCTCGCCGTGCAGGAACATGTTCATTTTGGCCAGCGACCAGGTGGAGCCAATGGCTTCTTGCCCATACAGGGCGTATTGCTTGCTGCCGTGGTTGGCCACAATTTTGCGGCCACACTTCATTAAAAGTGAGCCGGAACCACAGGCCGGGTCGCAGATGCTGTCACCCGGTTGCGGGTCGAGCAGTTCGGCAATTAAGTCGGATACTTCGGGCGGAGTGTAAAACTCACCGGCTTTCTGGCCACCGCTGGCGGCGAAGTTTTTGATCAGGTATTCGTAAGCATTACCGATCACATCCAGCGTGCCGACGCGGCTGGGTTTTAGGTTCAGCTCGGGTTTGGCAAAGTCTTCCAGCAGGTGACGTAGAATGGTGTTCTTTTGCTTTTCTTCACCCAGTTTGTCGGTGTTAAAGCTGATGTCCTGGAACACACTTTTACCGGCGTCTTTCAGTTTGGTGCCGTTGGCTTCTTCAATGGCGTGCAGCGCTTGATCGATGCGCTCACCGTTGCCGGGTTCGTGGCGGTGTTCGTACAGGGCATAGAAACTGGCTGCTTTGGGCAGTACAAACCGCTCGTTTTTCATCATCTCTTCGATGAGTTCCGGCTCGTTGCCGTACTCGGCCTTGTAGCCATCGTAGTGATCCTGCCATACATCGGAGATGTACTTGAGGAACAGCATGGTGAGGATGAAGTCTTTGTAAGTATCGGCGCTGATGGTGCCACGGAAGGTATCGCAGGCGTTCCACAGCGCTTTGTTGATGCTGTCTTGGTTAATCTTGTCGTTCATCCATTGCTTCCTTTTATGTGGGGCCAATCAATGGCTGGCCCGGTTCAAGTCTTAAATTCGTTGTGCAGGCTGTTTAGTGGCCATGCGCCTGGTATAAGTCGTTGGCGATTGCGCCCATCATGCGCTCACCGTTGTTTACTAGCCTCTGTATCAGCCTCTGCTCTTCACCCAAAGTGTTGGCCATCGCAATGATTGCTCGCTGCTTGGCAAGTGGCGGAACAACGACAGGTGCATCTTCCAGCACACTGCGGCGAATGCTTTTTGTTAGAGTCCCTTCAGCATTCTGCTCAAAGTGACGCTGAGCTGTTGACTGGTTCAGTAACCACACCATGAATTCCGGCAAAATGCCTTTTGTGAGGGCTTCTCTTTTTAAGCGAACTAGAAAAAAGTGCGGTGCGGCAACGGCTTTTTTCCCCGTGAAGGACAATGCCTGGTCCACTAGTACGGCGTAATTGTGGCTACCTCTGGAGGCCACTAAAATATCACCAGTTGTCAGGTAATCGGGAGCGCGCTTACCAGTTAGCTCTGTTTCAAGGCAATCGGTCCAACAAATACCCTCGGTTAACGAAACATCCTTCATCTGAACCACAACTGAAGCAGAACCAACCAGTTCGGGGATCTTACCCCGAAACGGATAACCTGCATTAACAGTTGCTATTGCGCTTAGTTTCACACTCAATTCCTGCTTCATTGGCTATGATGCAAAATAATGATTTGATATTGCTTATCTGTCAAGCTACATTTTGAATCATTGCTTGTGATGCAAAAAAAGAGATATGTCAGGGATGAAACGATTAAAAGCGCAAGTGCGCGTCGAAGTAATTCGCAAACTTGAGTGCTACCAACCCACCACGACCTATGATGATGGTGAAATCACTGTGATGAAGGCTCACGACGGTCCAGAATTTTGGGCGAAGAAATCATCTAGTCTATTCAATGATTTCAGCTATCACTATCCAGTGGTGTTGGACCCGGATGGTACTTGGCAAACCGGTAAGAGTGAGCGGCACTGTTTTTGTTGAGATGCTTTTTGAAGCGGGTGTGAAACCGCCTGTTTAAGCCAATATGACTCAAACAGGCCTGATGGTTACTCGGCTATCCGCTCAATTCTTGCCAGATAAAAGCCATCGAAACCGGTTTTGGCCGGGCTGATGGTTTCCTCATCGAGTAAGCGGAAATGGTTTTGCTGCTTCAGAAAACGCGCTACCTGCTGCTCGTTTTCCTGCGGCATAATCGAGCAAGTGGCGTAAACCAGGATCCCGCCCACCTTCACCATGCGGCTGTAACTGCCGAGAATATGCTCCTGTAGCTCCATCAGCACCGGCAAGCGCTCCGGAGTATCACGCCATTTGGTGTCCGGGTTGCGTTTCAGCACCCCAAGCCCTGAGCAAGGCACATCCAAAAGTACCCTGTCGGCGCTGAGTTTCAAACGTTTGATGGTCTTGCTGGATGCAATCAGCCGGGTTTCCACATTGTGGGCGCCGGCGCGGCGAGCCCGCTGTTTGAGGTTATCCAGCTTCCACTGCTCAACATCCATCGCCAGCAGTCGTCCCTTGCCCTGCATTTTGGCGGCCAGGTGCAGCGTCTTGCCGCCGGCACCGGCGCAAGCATCAATGACCCGCATCCCGGGTTCAACCCCAAGAGCTTCGGCGACATGTTGCGAGCCGGCATCCTGCTGCTCGAACCAGCCCGACTTGAAGCATTCGGTGCGAAACAGCGCTGAATCGGAAATCACTTCAAGAGCGCTGGCAACCTCGGGGACTTCACAAGTCTCAACCCCTTCCTTGGCAAGACGAGCCTTGAGTTCTTCCCGGCTGCACTTAAGCAAATTGGTGCGTAGATAACGTTTGGGGGCCTGGGTCAAAGCATGGCGCTCGGCCGGCCAGTTATCGCCCAGTTGTTCACTCCCTAGCGCTTCGAGCCACTGTGGGCAACCATCGAGCAGCGCAGGCATAGCCTGGGCCTCAGCCATCCGCTGCTCAAGCAGTTCACTGTCCATCTGCAGCGCGTAGCGCATTTTCGGCAGCTCAAGGCCATTGGCCATATGCCAGGCGTTGATGAGCCTGGTGCCTTCACGCTCAATTTGCTCCGCTGCAACATCGGCCAGAAAGCTGTAATAACTTAAACGGCGCAAAATATCACCGGTGACCAGAGCAATTCTGGCTTGCTCCCAAGGCTTGAGGCGCTCAGGTGCAAACTGCTTTGAGTAGGCGCGATCCAGCGGAGCACCTTGGGTCAGTACCTGATTGAGAATCGCAATGACCAGCTCACTGGCATGTTCGCTAAGCGGGGAGTTAAGCATATTTGGGCCTCGGGATGGAAAACCGCTGGATCATAGGAGTTCGCCCCCTGCTCTGCAAGGGGCTTGAGTGGCTTTGGCGGGATTAATCGGTTTTTAAGACACGATTTACCCTATTTGAGCTTGGACATGCTACGGCTCTGGGGCGATATGTCATCCAAAAAGAAACCCGACGAGGGCCGGGTTTCTTGAGATAGCTTAATGTTCAAAAACAGCTGATTAGCGGGCCACGTACTCGCGGGCAATCTCAGCCGCCAACTTGGCATTGTTGTAAACCAGCTCTATGTTGGCGGTCAGGCTGTGACCTTCGGTAATTTCGGCAACTTTGGCCAACAGGAACGGCGTTGAAGCCTTACCGCCTATGCCTTTCTCATCCATTTCAGCCACTGCGCGGGCGATGGCGCCATCGATCAGTGCTTTATCCAACGCATGTTCGTGAGGAATTGGGTTGGCAATCACCATACCGCCCTTGAGCCCCATGTCCCACTTGGCTTTCATGGCGGCAGCCACTTCTACCGGCTGCTCCAAGCGATAGTCGACACCGAAGTCACTCTCGCGGGTATAGAAAGCCGGCAGTTTATCAGTTTGGAAACCAACGACAGGCACGCCTTGCGTTTCCAGATATTCACGGGTCAGGCCCAGATCCAAAATAGACTTGGCACCGGCGCAAACCACGGCCACATCTGTGTTGGCCAGCTCCTGCAAATCAGCAGAGATATCGAAAGTTTGCTGAGCGCCGCGGTGTACACCGCCGATACCGCCGGTAGCAAACACCTTAATACCGGCCATTGCCGCCAGGATCATGGTAGAAGCAACTGTGGTGGCACCGTCTGCACCTTTGGCAACGATAAAGGGAATGTCACGGCGACTGGTTTTGATAACGGCTTCACCGGCCTTGCCCAGGTAATTGATCTCTTCCTGGCTCATACCCACTTTGAGGCGGCCCTTGAGAATGGCGATAGTTGCGGGTACAGCGCCATTATCACGGATGATCTGCTCCACCTTGAGCGCTGTCTCAACGTTCTGCGGATACGGCATACCATGGGAAATAATGGTCGATTCCAGCGCGACCACCGGCTTGCCTTGTTCCAGGGCTGCTTGAACTTCAGGATGAATATCCAGATACTGCTTCAGCATAACGACTCCTTGATAATACGGTTTACAGAGATTTCAGACATATTGGGGTTGATAGTTGCGATATGAGACAGCGCCAACCGGGCCGCGGCCATCGCAAATTCTGTGGTTTCCAGCAATGGCCACTGCTTGAGCCAACCGTGAGCCAATCCGGCCAGGAAGGCATCTCCGGCGCCATTGGCGTTGACCATTTCCACCTGCTTGGCGCTCACCATCTGTGACTCACCGCCATCGCTGACAAATACACCTTCACTGCCCATACTGAGGAAAATCCGCTTGACGCCCTGGTCATGGAACCAGTTAGCGATGGCGCTTAAGTCTTCTTTGCTGCGCATTTCGATGCCGGAGAGGTGCTCGGCTTCTTTGAGGTTGGGTTTGAGAGTGTGGATAGCGTTGAGGTAAGGCTTGATTTTCATCGCTTTGACACAGGAAACCGTGTCAATAAATACCGGAACTTGAGGGAAGTTGCTCAGCAGATAGGATAAGGCGGCTTCGGAAAGGTTGGTATCCAACACCAGCAGCTCGGCGCGGCGCAGCATATCTTCCAGCCCCTTGAGCACTTCGGGGCCCAATCTTTCCAAAATGGCCATGTCGTTGATGGCTACATGCATATCGGCGTCGCCATCCAGTACCGAAAGATAGGTGGAGGTCACCGCGTCTTCGAACTGCAAACTGTTGCCCATATCGACTCCGGCCTGACGACACTGGGCGGTGATCATTTCACCATAGGCGTCTTTACCTACCGCCGTCACCAGCCGGGTATCTGAACCCAGACGAGCCAGGTTTTCGGCAATGTTGCGCCCAACACCGCCGGGTGAGCAACTGACGCTGCCGGGATTGGAATCCCCTACCCTGAGCTTGGAAGCCGGCCGGCCAAGAATATCCATATTGGCGCCGCCTATCACGACCGCAAAGGGATTCTCCGCCAAGATATACCCCTTGCCACGGATCACGCCTTTGTGAGTCAAGTTCATGATATGACCTGCGACTGCAGAGCGGGTTATGCCCAGCTGATCAGCAAGTTTTTGCTGCGGTATCAAAGGGTCAGCTTTAATAAGGGCCAGAATTTCGAGTTCACGTTCTGTCATTGGCGCTTTCCTGTGCAAACATTTGTTCTCATGACAAACTTTTGTTTGCACAATAAACACTATGACTGAGGCTGGCAAGCGGAATTTAACTCCTAATTACAACTTCGTGATCTACACAGCAATTTTTAACAAGTCGAAGTTTCTATAAAAAATCTATCAATTCATATAGATAAACCGAACCAACCAAGACGCGTCCTGTCATAAAAACAATTAAAATGGTTGAAGTTAACTGCGGTAAGTTTGAGCGCAACATCTGTTGTATTGTCGTAAACAGCAGGGCTCAGTGTTGCAGAATAGCAGCCCTGCTTGTGGCCACGTCTGTGCTAGTGATTGCAACGTCACCCACAAAGACAGGCTACTCCGCTATCTGCCTGATGGCTTAAATGACAAGAAGTTAATAAGAAGTTCAAATGATAGGCCACTCAAATGAATAGGTAGCTCGAATGATAAGTAACCCAAAGGATTGAGTAGCTATAGAAACAGATTAATAGAGAAATACTGGCTGGAAAGCGAGAATGAAAGCGCCCTTGACCGAGCGCCTTATGAGGTGTGGAGAGCAGTCGTTATTGCACTGTCCAAAAGCAGAGCCGCGGACAAGCTAACGCTGTCCGCTGACAAAAGGACTGATAACATCACGCCTGCAAAATGTCAGATGCCCAGCTCTTTGAACAGATCGTCTGTGTCATCATCGGCATTGGCGGCCTTAACCCAAGGCGATTCCGGCGCTTTGCCCTGCGCCTGTTGATTGCCGTGGCGGGCCAGCAACAAATCCGGATCAAACTCTTCATCGGTTTCAAACTCGGCCAAGCGGATAAACTCTGTCTTGTCCATGGCAAACTCAAGATAGAAGATATGGTTGTTTTCTGTCTTGAACGACACCCGGCGGGCTATAGGATCATCCAGGTTGGCGTCGATAGAGATGGTCAGCTCCTTGTTGATGGTCAACATCTTTGGCTGGCTCTGACTGATGGACGTTTGCAGCTCCTTGGACACCTTACCGATAAAGTCCCCCAGCATCTGATTCATCAATTCGCCCATCACATTGCCCACCTCGTCTGAGGTATGAGAGAAAGCCAACTCCTCCTCCGGCATGCCCATATGCAGCATGTAGCGGCGATAGATTTCCAACGCGGCAGCCGCTGAAAAGTTGATCACCACCAGGCCTGAGAAGCCACCATCAAAAATAGAGAAACACCCAACGTCCGGCTTGAGTCGGGTACGGGTTATCTTTTGCACTATACCTGCATGGGACAGAGTGCTGGCGGTGGTAGCCGACAAGACATGGGTCACAGAGTGACAGAGTTTCAGCAAAATATCGTCTGAGCTAATGACTTGAGGTGTATTCATGAAGAGAGACCAATAATAGACATAAGGTTAATTCTGAGCCGATTTTGTTTAAAAATCAAAGTGAAAACAACAAATTAGCCCTTTACTTATGACATGTGTGATCCAACACATCTTAAGCTTTTGATATTAGAGCCGATATCCAGAATGCAGCCTCGAAGGCATGAGGGCTGTTTTCCCCTCTGTTGGCACGATTTAACGCGAACAATGAGCGCGATCAACAAAGCAATACACGCAAGGTAAAAAGGTTTCACTTGGTTTTTCCATCGCGTTATAGTCGCTGCCAACTACCTAATAAGAAATAACAAAGGAGTACAAAATGGCATTACTCAGGAAGCTCACCATTCTTCAGCGCCTTATCCTTATGTTGGTTCTGGCCGCGATAGGCACCCTGTGTTTCGCCAGTTTTTCCATCAAAGAACAGTATGACAATCTGATAACCCAGAAATGGTTGCAAAATGATGCCCAGTTGAACACGGCCCTGTCTGTAGTTGCCGCACATCGCACTCAGGCACAAGCGGGTAAACTCACTCTCGAAGAGGCTCAACAGGAGTCGGCCGCCTTGGTCGGTCAGATGCGTTATGGCCGTGAAGGCTACTTTATTCTGCTGTCGGATCAGGGCAAGATCATCGCCCACGGCGCCGAGCCTTCGCTGGTGGGTCAAGCCATTGCCGGTTATCGCATCAAAGACGGCAGCAATCCGCTGGCCCAGCTACAACAACAAGCCAAGGCCAATGGCACAGGCAAACTCAGCTATGAGATCCGCAACCCGGCCAGTGGCAATAGCGAAGAAAAGCTCACCGAATCCAGATATGACAAAGATTGGGGCTGGACCCTGCTCACCGGCACATATATCAGCGATGTCAACGCCACTATGAAGTCAGTATCAATCGATTATCTGATCATTATGATGTTGATTTCAGCGCCGATTTTCATCTTCTTCCTGGTGCTCAATCAATCCATTACCGCGCCGCTCAAGACCGCCATCGCCGCAATGGAGGATATTGCCCAAGGTGAAGGCGACCTCAGTAAAAGGCTCGAGGGTCAAGGCCGTGATGAAGTGGCTGCACTCGCCCGTGCCTTTAACAGTTTTGTAGAGAAGATAGGTAGAACCGTCAGCGAACTGCAGCCACTTGGTGCATCGCTGGGCGAGGACGCCGAGCACCTGACAGTCGCAGTCAAAGAGTCCAACCACAGCGCCGATAACATCCACAGAGAAACCGCCAGCGTGGCTACCGCCGTGAATCAGATGCTGGCAACCACACAGGAGATGGCCAACAATACCCAGCAGGCTGCCGATGCCGCTTCCAGCGTCAAACAACAAGCCCTCAGCGGTAAAGAGACCATGGATGCAACACTGGCAAACTGCCAGGAGCTGGTGCGCGAACTGCAGGCTGCAGAAAATCTTACCGAAACCCTGGGTCAGGCTTCAGGCAGAATTGGCGGCATTCTCGACGTTATCCGCACCATTGCCGAACAAACCAACCTTTTGGCACTCAACGCCGCCATCGAAGCCGCCCGCGCCGGTACTCACGGCCGCGGCTTTGCGGTAGTGGCCGATGAAGTGCGCGCCCTTGCCAACCGCACTCAGGACTCCACCAACGAAATACACAAGCTGATCAGTGAAATTCAATCCGGTGTCAGCGCCGTTATGGAGAGTAACAGCCAAACACAGAGCCAATCCTCCGAGCTGCAAAAACAGGCCGAAGCAGCAGGCTCTGCCATGGATCAAATCCTTTCCCTGGTAGCGCAGATAAGCGATATGAATACCCAACTCGCCAGCGCTACCGAAGAGCAATCTTTGGTGACCGAAGAGATCAATCGCAATGTCAGCACCATTTCTGAGCTGACTCAAGTTTCAGTGCAAGCCAATGCCAGCAACCAAAGCGCGGCGATGTCGCTTGAGCAGATCAGCCAGAACATGCGCCGCACTCTGGGGCAATTCAAGATCTAACATCTCGAGCGGCAGAACGTATTCTGCCCCTTTCTTATTGTGATAAGCTAAGGAAGGTGCAAATGAGTCCTCGTGGCACTCTCTTTTGTAGAGAGTGGTTTGCACAGCAATTGGCGTTCAAGACATCTGACTGAAGGCATGCCGGAGCCTGTCGAAGTCGGATAACGCAGAGAGCCGGTTGCTGTGAAAACCCCGAAGGGCGTGGCTTACAGGCCTGCCTGCGGTGTTGTGCTTCTTGCAAAGGACTAGGGCCATTTGCGGCGAACCACGCCTTGCATCCAGGCCTGTAAGCCGACGCAGAGCACACATGGGACTTGTTCGCACCTTCCCGGAGTTTGCCGTACCCGGCAGGTGATGCCGCAGCGGCGGCCATTAGGTCGCCCGGGCGAGAAAAGAGGTATTGGCTTTGCGCATGACATTGGCGGTCTATCCGCAGCTATTCACTATCCACAGTTTCAGCTCAGATACTCAGGTTCCGGCCGAGGTACTGAGCCAGCCGCTGTTTTTTATCGCCAAAACCCGCGAGGAACTCTCGGTTGTCGTCGATTGTAAACTGGAGCTCGATAGCCTGGAGCAGGAAGAAGACTGGCGTTGTCTTGAGCTTTTAGGGCCGCTCGGCTTTTCCATGACGGGTATCATGGCCAGAGTCTCGGCGACTCTCGCCGATGCCCATGTGAGTATTTTTACTGTTTCAACCTTCGATACCGACTATATACTGCTGAAGAAAGATAAGTTGGATACCGCCATTCGCGCCCTCAGAAAACAGCAATATCAGGTTATTGAATATGGCAATTGACGGCTTGTTCGCCGGAGTATTGCAAAACGTCAGCCGTTACCGGATATTATTCAGTTAATTACATGAGTCAAAGAAGTCTATGTACGAAAAAACCGTCACTATTACCGCCAAACACGGGATCCATACCCGCCCTGCCGCACTGCTGGTAAAAGAGGCGAAACAGTACGATTGTGATGTGATGGTTGAGTGCCAGGGCAAACAAGCCAGTGCCAAGAGTCTGTTCAAGTTGCAGACACTGGGGCTCTATCAAGGCGTGTCTGTCAGAGTATTTGCCGAAGGTGAACAAGCTCGCGAAGCCGTTGAACGGGTGTCGGAACTGTTGATCACCTTAAGTTGAGAGGAACACAGATGCGCCTCGCCGGAATTGCAGTCTCATCGGGTATCGCCTTCGGAGAAGCGGTAGTCTACAACCCCTTTGACAACAGCATGGATTACCGCCTGCTGCCACTTGCCAAAATCCCTCAAGAGCTGAATAAGCTCACCCAGGCACTGCAGCGCTTGTGCCAGCAGTTACAGACCAGCCTGGATAAACTGACCGAAGATTCAGACAACTTCCAATTGGTGGAAGCCGATCTGCTGCTACTGGAAGATGCCGAACTTATTCAACAAATTCGCGAGTCCATCAGTGGGCTGCAGTTTTCAGCCACAGCGGCGGTAGAGCGGGTCTTTGCCCACCAGGCCAGTGAACTTGAAGCGTTGGAAGACCCTTACCTTGCAAACCGGGCCCAGGACGTACGCTGCCTCGGCAGACGACTTATCAGCAGTATCAACGGCGCCGATGCCGATGGCCTGGATAAACTCAAACATGACTCCATCTTGTTGGCCCAGGATCTGACACCGGCGGAATTTGCCCTGCTGCCCCTTGAACATATCAAAGGCATCATACTGAAGACAGGTGGCCTCACCAGCCACACGGCTATCCTGGCCCGTGCCGCCGGCATCCCCGCCCTGCTTTCCTGCAACTATCAAACAGGCAATATCAATGCCGGCGATCCGCTCATTCTGGATGCCAACCAAGGTGCCTTATTTGTTCGCCCGGAGCAAACCGAAGTAACAGAGCTTAAGCAGAGATTTGAGCGCGAGCAGGCAAGACGCAGCGCACTGGAGCAATACCGGGACAGGCAGACCCAGACCCAGGACGGCAAACGTATCAGCCTAATGGCCAACGTGGGTAACCTCAATGAGATCTCCCGTCTGCCCCAGGTCGGCGCGGAAGGAATAGGCCTGTTTCGTACCGAATTCATGCTGATGGATGTCAGTTGCATTCCAGATGAAAAGGCTCAGTACAACCTTTATTGCGATGCCCTGCAGCTGCTCAACGGCCAGCCCTTCACCATACGCACTCTGGATATAGGTGCAGACAAGGAACTGCCTTGCCTGGATCAGGCAATAGAAGACAATCCTGCGCTTGGCATGCGCGGCGTGCGCTACACCCTTAAACATCCTGAAATTCTGCAGACACAACTACGGGCCGTATTGCGCGCCGCCAATCATGGTCCGGTTCGGTTGATGCTGCCCATGGTTAATCAGGTTGAAGAGTTGGACGCCGTACTGGATATGCTGGAGCACTGCAAACAGCAGCTCAGCGAGGCCGAGAAAGGCTATGGAGAAATCACCCTTGGCATAGTGGTGGAAACCCCTGCCGCGGTTATGAACCTGCCAACGCTGCTGCCAAAGCTGGACTTTATCAGCATAGGTACCAATGACTTGACGCAATATGCCATGGCGGCGGACAGGACCAACCCTGAATTAACCCGGGATTATCCCTCATTTTCACCGGCGATCCTCAGGCTGATTGCCATGACAATAGCAGACGCCAAAGCGGCCAACATCAGGGTGTCTTTGTGCGGAGAGCTGGCAGGTGATCCGCGCATTGCGCCAATACTGATGGGCATGGGGCTGGACGAGTTGTCGGTCAACCCCGGCTCTGTGCTGGAAGTCAAAGCGGCGCTGTGCGAGGGTAACTTCAGTCAATTTGCAGAGCAGGCCAAAAAAGCACTCGCCTGCACTCGATTGTCTGAATTGACATCCTTGATCTCCCTCTGTCATTAAGGCTGTTAATTCAGTATGCTAAGCAAAAATCCCCTTCCCCAACCTGAACGTTGTCGAGGGACTGTTTAACCGGAAACCAGAAGTCATCCGGAAACCAAAAACAAAAAGGACAAAACAACCCATGGGATTTTTAAGCCGGATCCGCCGCATGGTATCGGGGCAGCCCAACATAGAAGGCGGCATTAAAGTTTATGCCCCTATCAGTGGCGATATTGTTGCCATTGAAAAAGTGCCGGATGTGGTCTTCGCCGAAAAGATTGTTGGCGATGGCATCGCCATAGAGCCCAAAGGCCAATTTATGCTGGCACCGATTGACGGCACTATAGGCAAAATTTTTGAGACCAACCATGCCTTCAGCATAGAGTCGCCCCAAGGGTTGGAACTGTTTGTTCACTTTGGCGTTGGTACCATAGAACTTAGAGGAAAAGGCTTCAAACGCCTGGCCCAGGAAGGCCAGGACGTTAAAGCCGGCGAACCTATACTGGAGTTTGACCTCGATTTTCTCAAAGATCAGGTCAACAGCCTGCTCACCCCTGTGGTGCTGGCTAATATGGAAGACGTTAAGTACCTGGAAAAACGCCAGGGTAGCGTCAGCGCCGGCAAAGATGTGATATTTACGGTTCAGGTTTAGATGGCTGGCAAACGGACAACGCTCAAGTGCATTATTTGTCCGAGTGCATTTGAGCTTCTCCAAGACCACAAAAGCGCATCTGCCCCTTCCAGTACTGATAACCAAGTCTGCAGGCCATGGTAGAGCCACCATGAGACTTATTCAAACCAATCATGAAGGCTCAACATTGCATCATCTTTCCGCTTATCTCACCTTTTAGTGATTGATTAACCCGAAAATGCTATTTATTGTCTATAAAACTCAGTATGTTAGACATAACAAATTCAAAGGTGGACGCTTGAGCTGATGCTGTTTTGAATTGCTTAAGAAGTTTTGCATCCTAGCGGTAGCCATGTTGATACGTAGCCTTTCCTGTGACAAAACGTGTTTTCATACAAGGGGCTGGACGCGCTTTTTATACCTCTTCGTTGCCGATTTAGACATAGCACTTTTCTCCAGACTATATGAGCATTGACATAGAAAATACCATGATTGACAAAACTGTTAGAGAAGAAATCCTTTCCAGGATAAAAAGGGCTGAAAAAGAACACGGGGTTCGGGTACTTTACGCCATTGAATCTGGTAGTCGAGCTTGGGGATTCGAGTCCCCCAACAGTGATTATGATGTGCGTTTCATATACGTCCATCCTAAAGATTGGTACCTAGCTGTTGACTTGGAAGATAAGAGAGATGTTATTGAATATCCCATTGTCGATGAAATTGATATCAATGGCTGGGATCTAAGAAAGGCATTGAAACTTTTTTCTAAATCTAATCCAGCATTTGTGGAGTGGCTGCAATCCCCCATCGTATATATCGAACGAGGTGCATTTGCTCAAGAAGCTCGGGCACTGCTTTCAAAGGTCTACTCTATTGATAAGGGGATATACCATTACCGGAGCATGGCTAAGGCGAATTACCGAGGTTATCTCCGTGATGAAATGGTGCCAATTAAAAAGTACTTCTATGTATTGAGGCCATTGCTTTCGATTATGTGGCTGGAAAGGTACCAAAAGCCGGCACCTATTGAATTTGAAAAACTTCGACAAATAGTCAGTGACAGAACTGAGTTAAATAGCCAGATATCACACTTACTTGAAAGAAAGAAGAGAAGTTTAGAGAAGGAGTTCGCACCACCTATACCAGAGATAAATGAATTTATTGAATTTGAGCTGAAACGATTGGAGTCTTTCTCAAATAATACAGAAAAAGGTGAGCAGGCCATGGGTGAACTGAATGCATTATTCCATAAAGTACTGAGTCGACTTTTAGCTATCGAGTGAGTCGCAGCCTATCTCCCCCAGGTTAGAATCCCTTATACCGTAAATTTGCGGGCTCACCTGCAAATTCAGCACAATGCCCAGTACAAAACTTGACCACCAACTATCTGTAAAATTGGCAGTTTAGGACTTGAACATGACAGCAATCAGTGAAGAATACTATGTTTTATCAAATAACTATTTAAAGGTGAACTTCGTTGTCAATATGGAAGATGATCGAGAGTTTAGCTTGTTGATGGACAAGAAAATATCAACATCTACTCCAGTGAACTTTGAATGCATTAGTTTAAAGAGTTTTGAAAGCATTGCGGCTCCCTTTGATGTATCTGTCAATACAGAAATATTATTTGACTTGGACTTTCTTTCCACTCTATCTGAGTTGAAACTATATCAAACCTCTCTCATTCCCGCTAAAGTTATCAACAAAGACTATATATACCTTCACTGTTACAACATCATAAATATAGAAGAAGAATGTATAGGCTTCGATTTTAGCAAGTTATCCAATATACCGTTAGAGAAAAGGTTAGTCTTTAAACCTTCTTTGGACGCTATTGTTGTTTTCTTTCACAAATCAATAATGGATAAGCTTAATAGCGTTAAGGAAGTGCAATACGTTAAACATAAGAAAGCTTCCGATTGGTCTATAGAATGGGAAAGGTCGTGATTAGTAGCGAGTTTACAACTGGCGATATAACGCACCTGGTTTACCATTGACCAAAAACTGATTGAATTCAAAGCAAAATTTAGAAGAATAAGTTGTATAGATACGTTTTCCTTATCTGAAGGGTTCTCACTCTAAACTGCCCGCTTCCAGTGGTGCTTCCACGACAGCCTAATCAGCTCATTGGTGACAGACTCAGGTTTGGGATCTGAATTCGGGGGAAAGGTCAACCTCTTCCACTGCGCCCGGGGTCACTATGCCTTGGTTACACAAAGCGCCGGCGAGACGTATGAATTGCCCCATCAAGATAGCCCTTTTCATCGGTTTTGCCTTTGTTATACTCGCTGACAATCACGAACTATAAGCAATACAGAGAAACGGACTCGTCATGACAGATAGACTCTATGGGATTAAAAACTGCGACACGGTAAAAAAAGCACGAAAATGGTTGGAGGCCAAGGGCCAGCAAGTGACTTTTGTAGATTTTCGTGAGCAGGAACTTTCACAAGACACACTCAAGGCCTGGGTCGAGCGCATCGGCTGGGAGGCGGTGCTGAACAAACGCTCCACCAGTTTCCGTGCGCTGGATGACGCCGATAAGCAGGATATTGATAGTGCCAAGGCGATATCCCTGATGCTGGCCAATCCAACCCTTATCAAACGCCCTGTATTGACCCGAGGTCAAGATGTGATGACCGGTTTTAAAGAAGCCGACTACCAAGCGTGGTTCGGACTATGAGTCAGCAGGTGCTTGAACTTGCCAAGGAGTTGATCTCCAGGGCATCTGTTACCCCTCTGGATGAAGGCTGTCAGGCATTGATGGCCGAGCGACTCGCCAAACTGGGCTTTGCCAACGAGTCCATGGTATTTGAAGATACCACCAATCTCTGGTCTCGCCGCGGTACTGAAGGACCGGTATTTTGTTTTGCCGGCCATACAGATGTGGTACCGCCGGGGGACTTGGCCAATTGGCATACTCCGCCCTTCGAGCCAGTGGTTATCGACGACTATCTTCACGGCCGCGGCGCCGCAGATATGAAAGGCTCGCTGGCGGCCATGGTGGTGGCCACCGAGCGTTTTGTGACCGCCCATCCGCACCATCAAGGCTCTATCGCTTTTCTGATCACCAGCGATGAAGAAGGCCCCTTTATCAACGGCACCACCCGGGTGATAGACACCCTGGAAGCGCGCAATGAAAAGATCACCTGGGCCTTGGTCGGTGAGCCATCCAGTACTCTCAAACTGGGCGATGTGGTCAAAAATGGCCGCCGCGGCAGCCTCACCGGCAATCTCGTCGTCAAGGGTATTCAAGGACATGTGGCCTACCCTCACCTGGCGGATAACCCAGTGCACAAGGCTGCGCCGGCGTTGGCCGAACTTGCCGCCATGCAGTGGGACAAAGGCAATGAGTTTTTCCCGCCGACCAGTTTTCAGATAGCCAATATCAACGGCGGTACAGGGGCATCCAACGTGATCCCGGGTGAGCTCAAGGTGATGTTCAACTTCCGTTACTCTACCGAAGTCACCGCCGAAGAGCTGATTAAGCGGGTCGAGAATATCCTCGATGCCCATGGACTGAATTATGAGCTTGGCTGGATCTTCAACGGCCTGCCATTTTTGACCGGCGATGGCCCGTTGCTTGAAGCGACCCGCCAAGCGATTAAAGAGGTAACAGGCTCAGAGACCGACCCGCAAACCTCGGGCGGCACTTCAGATGGGCGCTTTATTGCCCCTACCGGTGCTCAGGTAATAGAGTTGGGGCCGGTAAATGCCACCATTCACAAGGTTAATGAGTGCGTTAAAGTCGCGGATCTCGAGCTGTTGGCCCAGTGTTATCAGCGTATCCTGGAAAAACTGTTGTTGGAGTAAGTGATGGCAAGGGGCGATTTTCTCTATGGCCTTGAGACTGAAGCAGAGCCGCAAAGGACACTGGTTAGTCTAAGTGGCAGTAAAAGCGGGTCAGGCGCTGAAGTTTGGCTGGAAGCCGAGACGGCCAAGGCCTTTCTTGAGATGCAAGCCGCCGCCGAGCAAGATGGCATCGCCCTGGCCATCTGCTCGGGTTATCGCAGCTTTGAGCGTCAACTCGCGATTTGGAATGCCAAAGCCTCAGGGAAGCGCACTCTACTGGATAAAGACTCACTCCCTGTGGGTGACATCGACGCGCTCAGTGATGATGAGTTAGTGGCGCTTATTTTGCTTTGGTCGGCACTGCCTGGCGCCTCTCGTCACCACTGGGGGACGGACGTGGATCTATTCGACAGCGCCCAAATCAGCAAGCATGAACTCAAGTTGGTTAACGCCGAGTATGAACCCCAGGGCCCTTGCTATAAATTGGATCTGTGGCTGGACGAGCGCGCCCCGGATTTTGGCTTCTACCGCCCTTTTCAGGCGGGACTCAGTGGCGTTAGCCCGGAGCGTTGGCATTTGAGTTTCCTGCCAAAGGCCAAAGGGTTTCTCGAGCGGTTTGATAGCGAGCGTCTGCGGCAAATACTCGACCACAGTGACGTCACACTCAAGCAAGGTTTGCTTCGGCGTTTGCCGGAACTGGTCGAGACTTATGTCAGGCACGTTGCCCCCTATCCGGTTGGATTCAAATAAGTACTTTTGAAGCACGTTTGAAAAAGCGAGTTTAAATAAACATCATGCGATTTCGCGCTCAGATCCTAAGCCGGCAAACTTGGGGTATCCTGTGTCCCAAACAATAAATCCGGAATACCTTTCAACAATGACTGACTTCAATCAATATCGGCAGCAAATCGAACTCAGAGGCGAACCCCTCAGCTATTTGGATATAGGCCAGGGCCCTGTGCTACTGCTCGGCCACAGCTACCTTTGGGACGCCACCATGTGGCAACAGCAACTGCCTGTACTGGCGAAACACTACCGCTGCATAGTGCCGGATCTCTGGGGCCATGGACAGTCAGGCGCGATTCCCGCGCATACCGAGAGCCTGGCGGATATCGCCACCGATATGTTGACCTTGATGGATAAACTCAGCGTCGATGAATTCACTGTCATCGGCTTGTCGGTCGGCGCCATGTGGGGGGCCGAGCTGGTTCTGAAGGCGCCTTCAAGAGTCAAGGCGTTGGTGATGATGGGCAGCTTCCTCGGCTTTGAGCCCGAAGTTACCCGCAACAAATATATGGCCATGTTGGATGGCATCAGCCAATTGGGGCAAATTCCTGCGCCCATGGCCGAGCAGATAGCACCTATGTTTTTTGCCGTAACCACAGCAAGTCTACGGCCGCAACTGCTGAGTGATTTCGCCAGCGCCCTGCAAAGTATTTCACCAGAGCGTATCCCTGATACCGTCGCCATGGGCAAACTGATTTTCAATCGCCGTGACGCAATGGAAGATGCCGATAACTTGACCCTGCCCTGTTTAATCATGTCAGGAGTAGAAGACACGGCGCGCACTGTACTGGAATCCTTTTTAATGGTCGATGCCATAGACGGCGCCGAGATGGTGCAGATACCGGCGGCTGGCCATATTTCTGTGTTGGAACAGGGCGATTTTATCAACCAAGCCCTGCTGACGTTTCTTGAAAAGCATCACTGAAATCCGGCCGCGATGGATAGACCAGCGCGGCTTTATTTTCTGATACACTGCCGGAAATAAACCGGACACTATGGTGTTCCCATAAGCTATTTTGTGAGCCTGAATGAAAATACTGAAACCGCTTTTTGAAAACAACCGCCGCTGGGCAGCCAGAATAAGCACAGAAAACCCGCAGTTTTTCGAGCAACTGGCCAAACAGCAAAACCCCGAATATCTCTGGATAGGTTGTTCCGACAGCCGGGTACCCTCCAACCAGATCATAGATCTGATGCCGGGGGAAGTATTTGTACATCGCAATATCGCCAACATGGTGATCCACACAGATCTCAACTGTTTGTCTGTTCTGCAATATGCGGTCGATGTCCTCAAGGTGAAACACATCATGGTGGTGGGCCACTACGGCTGCGGCGGCGTCAGGGCCGCCATGGGTACCGACAGACTCGGGCTTATCGACAACTGGCTGGGGCATCTCAGGGATATCTACCGCCTGCACCATCAGGAGCTTGAACACCTCAATGACAAGCAGAAGTTTGACCGCCTCTGTGAGCTCAATGTGATTGAGCAGGTCGCCAATGTCACCAGCAGCAACATAGTCCAGGAAGCCTGGGCCAAGGGACAAAATCTGTCGATACACGGCTGGATATATGGAATAGACAATGGGCTTTTGACCGATCTTGACGTCACAGTGGATGGCGGACATCAAAGGGTGGAATGATCCAAACAGACAAGGGGCGCAGCAGCGCCCCTTGCTTTATCGGTGAAATTTTACGCAGTTGGATTTTTTCCGAAAGAAAGCATCGCAGTATGTTGGCCACCCCGTTATAATTCTGCAGTTAACACGGGTGCTCAGTCATCCGGTCACCCGGCGCATTTCGCGTGACAGCCTTATGGCATAAGGCCTTTTCTGGCGTGACCCTCCCAGAGCACAACACTATCTAAGGAGACACCTTCCATGCCCGGTTTTGAATTGTTTGGTCCTGAAGAAAAACAGGAAGTAGCAGACGTCATGGAGAACGGATTCACCTTCCGTTACAACTTTGATGCCATGCGTAATGATCGCTGGAAAACCCGCGATATGGAGCAGCTCTTATGTGACAAGATGAATGTCAAGCATGCTCACCTGCTCTCCAGCGGTACTGCCGCCCTGCAAACCGCGCTGGCCGCCGCCGGTATCGGCGCCGGGGATGAAGTGATTGTTCCTCCTTTCACCTTTGTCGCTTCTGTTGAGGCAGTATTCATGGCCGGCGCCATTCCGGTATTTGCCGAAATCGATGAGACTCTGTGTCTGTCACCAGAAGGAATTGAAGCCGCCATCACTCCACGCACCAAGGCGGTAAACCTGGTACACATGTGCGGTTCCATGGCCAAGATGGACGAAATCAAAGCCATCTGTGAAAAACACAATCTGGTACTGCTGGAAGATGCCTGTCAGGCTATCGGCGGCAGCTACAAAGGTCAGGCACTGGGTACCATAGGCGCTGTGGGTTGTTTCTCTTTCGACTCGGTTAAAACCATCACCTGTGGTGAAGGTGGCGCTGTGATCACCAATGATGAAACCATCTACAACCACGCCCACATGTTCTCTGACCACGGCCATGATCATATAGGTAATGACCGCGGCGCCGAGTCTCACCCTATCATGGGCCTCAACTTCCGTATCAGCGAAATGAACGCCGCCCTGGGTCTGGCTCAGCTGCGCAAACTGGACACCATAGTGGAGATCCAGCGTCGCAACAAAAAGCTTATCAAAGACGCCATGGCCGATATTGAAGAAGTTACTTTCCGCGAAATTCCGGATCCTGAAGGCGACAGCGCCGGTTTCCTCAGCTTTATGCTGCCAACCGAGCAACGCACTCAGGAAGTCAGCAAGGCGCTCTCCGCCAACGGTGTCGATGGTTGCTTCTACTGGTATGTCAACAACTGGCACTACCTGAAAAACTGGCATCACATTCAGCAGCTCAAGAGCCCTGCTGCCCTGCCGATCACATTAATCGAAGATCGTCCGGATTATACTAAGATTTCTGTGCCCAAATCTGACGCTATCATGAGCCGGACCATTTCCATGCTGATCAAGCTGTCCTGGACTGAAGAACAGATTGCCGAGCGCATTGCCAACATCAAGAAAGCATTTGCCCAATAACCTAAAGGGAGCTGGTTGCTATGAGTTTCAAGAATTTTAAAGTCGTCCCCAAAATGATCTTTGGTCGCGGTTCTTTTGTCCAACTGGATGAAGTGCTGGCCGCCGAGCGCAAAGAAGCCAACGACTTCGTGGTTTTCGTAGTGGATGACGTTCACAAGGGCAAGCCACTGGAAGGCCGTTTGCCTTTGAAAGAGCAAGATTTCTTGCTGTGGGTCAATGTCGATGATGAGCCAACCACAGAGCAGGTTGACAGCCTTACCGAACAGGTTCAGGCATTCAACAGCAAACTGCCTGTGAGCGTAGTCGGTCTTGGCGGCGGCGCCACCATGGATCTGGCCAAAGCCGTATCTTTGATGCTGACCAACCCAGGCGGTTCTGCCAAGTATCAAGGCTGGGATCTGATCAAGAACCCTGCGATTCACCATATCGGTATCCCTACCATTTCCGGTACAGGTGCCGAAGCTTCACGTACTGCGGTGCTGTGCGGCCCTGAGCGTAAACTGGGTCTGAACTCTGACTACACAGTATTCGATCAGATCATCATGGACTCCGAGCTGATTGCCGGCGTACCCACAGACCAATGGTTCTACACAGGTATGGACTGCTATATCCACTGTGTTGAGTCTCTGCAAGGTACCTTCCTGAACGAGTTCTCACGCGCCTACGCCGAGAAGTCCATGGATATGTGCCGTGAAGTATTCCTGGGCGATCACCCTGAGAAAGACGACAAGCTGATGATGGCCTCCTTCATGGGCGGTATGAGTATCGCCTATAGCCAGGTAGGTGCCTGTCACGCGGTTTCTTACGGTCTGTCTTATATTCTGGGTTATCACCACGGTATTGGTAACTGTATCGCCTTCGACGTACTGGAAGAATTCTACCCTGAAGGGGTTGAAGAGTTCCGCGCCATGATGAAGAAGCACAACATCCAGTTGCCTAAAAACATCTGTAAAGACCTGCCGGACGAAACCATTGCCGCCATGGTTAAAGTCACCAAGAGCATGGGTCCTTTGTGGGCCAACGTCTATGGTGACAGCTGGCAGGAAAAAGTCACCGATGAGATGCTGACCAAGCTGTTCCGTCGTATCTAAGCCGGTAAATGACTGCTATGATTAGGGCTCTTTATGAGCCCTTTCTTCTTGAATACTAGGAAAATTGAATGAAAGTCACCCTGTTGATCCCTGCACGCTATGGTTCCAGCCGCTTTCCCGGCAAACCTCTGGCACCGATTAACGGTAAACCTATGATCCAGCACGTTTATGAGCGCGCCGGACTGGCCAAAGGGTTGGATAACATCTATGTGGCAACCGATGATGTACGCATCAAGGACGCTGTAGAGGCCTTTGGCGGCAATGTTGTGATGACCGGCGCCGAAGCGGCCTCCGGCACCGACAGGATTAACGATGCCATTACCCAATTGGGGTTGGCGGATGACGATCTAGTGATCAATCTGCAAGGAGATCAACCCCTGATTGATCCCATCTCCATAGAGCAGATCATCAGTCTGTTCCAGCGTCATCCCGGTGAGTTTGAAATGGCCACCCTCGGCTATCAGATCACCGAAGAGGAAGAGCTGGACGATCCCAAGCATGTGAAGATGGTGTTCGACAACGAATTCTATGCGCTTTATTTCTCCCGCGCCCGGATCCCATTCGGCCGTGATGTCAGCGACTACCCTGTCTATAAGCATCTTGGGGTTTATGCCTACACCCGTCGTTTTGTCGAAACCTTTGCCAAGCTGCCTTTGGGCAGACTGGAAGATCTGGAAAAACTGGAGCAACTGCGAGCCCTGGAATATGGTCACAAGATCAAGGTCGCCATCAGCGCATTTGACTCGCCAGAGGTAGATACACCTGAAGATATCCGCCGCTGTGAACAGCGCCTGGCCGTAGACTGAAGCAGGTAGCAAGAGATGGAAATGTCATCTTTGGAAGTCTGGTTGATCATCATTTTGGTGATAGGCGTTATTGCCAGCAACCTGGCAGTACTCAAGTACAGTGCCAAGTTCAAAATGCCGCAATTTGGCCAGCACAGTAAAGACAAGCAGATAAAGCGTAAGGGTGAAGCCGCTGGCAACACGGATAAAGCCCCGAGCACCCAGACTGATGGAAAACATCAGGACAAAAACAAAGACTGACACAAAAAAGGCGCCATTGGCGCCTTTTCCATATCCATCTCTACTTGCACCTAGACTTGAGCAGGGCTTAGGCTCAATAAAACTGCACATCGGAAACCCGGGTCAGCCGGACACCATCGACCACCATCTGCCAATCACTTCCGACCCTGTGTGGCGGCTCTGACACTTCAAAACGACTGGAGATAAAACCGATCCCCACTTCAAAGTCGTTACCATCAAACTTCTGGATACCACCACTTATCGAGGTGCGGCTGTTGCCATCATAACGCTGATACTCCACAGAGCCATCGTGCTGAATAAGCAGATACATGTCAGCACTCTGCCATTCACCGGCATATTCGGCCTTGTCCAGCGGCAAGGGCTGGCCGCAACCGCCAAGGAGCCAGGCAAAAGCCAAAACCAGCATATATCTGAGACCGGAACATAGCCCGCTCAGCTTGCTGGCTTTAGATGAGTAAACAGATGAAGGAATTACCGCTGAGTCGTTCATGACAAAACTCCTTTTAATCAGATCCTGAAACGATTAGTGACGAAAGCCGCTGGCGAAAAAGGTGTTTCCACAGACAGGGCAAGACATTTTAATGGGTAACGGCTGAAATCCAAGTAAAACCATGATGCAGAGCCCAACTGGCACTGCTAACCAGTTGCCGGCAAAATGCGAAATGATCTTGGCTTCAGTGATATGGTCGGTTTGGGGCTGAAACGAACATGCCTGACAATGACAGGCGTTGTAATGCTTGATGATGCGCTCAAGTCTCACAAAAGGCTCCTCCCTGAGTCATATGGCTTATTTATCGGCAGTCGTTGCAGCAGCAACAGAACTGATCAATAAAAACCAATAGCATACCCTTTCCAAATCAAGCTACCCTAAAGCCAATAACAGTGCAAGCCAGCCTAAAGGACTAAAATTGTTGATTTTGTTGCCTATAAAAACACCGGAGCAAAGAAAAGGCTACCTCGGGTAGCCTTATTCATTCACTGCCTGATGCTCACAACGCTGCGATGGCTTCCTGGCATAGTCTGGTGATCCTGGCCCAGTCGCCCTGCTCCATCGCTTCCACCGGGGCAATCCAGCTGCCACCGATACAATCGACATTCCCCAGCGCCAGGTAGTCTTTATAGCTGCTCGGGGTGATCCCGCCGGTTGGGCAGAAACGGACATCGGCCAGTGGACCACTGAAAGCCTTGAGCGCATTGACCCCGCCTGAAGCCTCTGCCGGGAAGAACTTGAAGTGGGTATAGCCCAGACCCAACCCCACCATGACTTCGGAGATACTGGCCACCCCAGGAATAAGCGGGATCTTACCGGCTTTACCCGCCTTGAGCAGTTCCACAGTCGCCCCCGGAGTGATGGCAAACTGAGCGCCGGCCTCTGCCGCCTGCGCCAATTGCGCTTCATTCAGTATGGTGCCGGCGCCGACCAAGGCTTCCGGTACCTCGGCAGCTATCCGCCCTATGGCCTCGAGGGCACAATCTGTACGCAGCGTCACTTCCAGTACCCGAATACCACCGGCAACCAGGGCCTTGGCCAGGGGCACCGCATGTTCAATCTTGTTGATAACCATTACCGGAATGATCGGGCTCAGTTTAAATATGTCCTGAGGTTGCAAGGACCAGTTATTCTCAAGCATGTACTTTATTCCTTAATGATTAGTAATAGTCATCTATGGCACTGGTACTGCGAGCACCGGTTTCAGGGCTGCTGAGATTGGCGCGCAGCGCACTGAACAGCTCACGGCCCATGCCGTAACGCACACTTCTCAATTCCACTTTATCGGCACTTCTTGCGGCCAGTTGCTGCTCATCGACCAGCAGACTGAGTTCGCCCTTTTCGGCATCGACCCGCACCAAATCACCGCTGTGCACCTTGGCTATCATACCGCCATCTAGCGCTTCCGGCGTCAGGTGAATGGCCGCAGGCACCTTGCCTGAGGCTCCTGACATACGGCCATCGGTCACCAGGGCAACTTTAAAGCCCCTGTCCTGCAAAGTCCCGAGAATAGGCGTCAGCTTATGCAGCTCAGGCATGCCGTTGGCCTTGGGGCCTTGCCCCTTGACCACCACCACGCAGTCCTTATCCAGTTGACCACTGGTAAAGAGTTCATTGAGTTGATTCTGATCGTCGATAACCACAGCCGGTGCTTCCACCACTCTGTGTTGCTCCTGCACCGCAGAAACCTTAATAACCGCCCGGCCCAGATTGCCCTTGAGCAGCTTAAGACCGCCGTTGCTCTGAAACGGCTTGGCCACTGAAGTCAGCACTTCGCTGTCCAGACTTTCGGTCGGGCCATCCACCCAGCTGAGCTCGCCATTAAGCAACTTGGGCTCCTTGGTGTAACGCTCAAGACCAAAGCCGGCCACTGTGTTGACGTCTTGGTGCAGTAAACCGGCATCCAGCAGCTGCCGCACCAGATAAGCCATCCCACCGGCAGCATGAAAATGGTTGATGTCGGCATGGCCGTTGGGATAAACCCTGGCCAGCAGCGGCACCACATCCGACAGTTCAGAGAAGTCGTCCCAGTTGACTATGATGCCGGCCGCACGGGCCGCCGCCACTATGTGCATGGTGAGATTGGTCGAACCACCGGTGGCCAGCAGAGCCACTATGCCGTTGACTATCGATTTTTCACAAACCAGTTCGCCTATGGGACTGTATTGGCTGCCAAGTTCGGTCAGACGGCACACCTGTTTGGCGGCCGCCTTATTGAGCGCCTCACGCAAAGGGTCGTCCGGATTAACAAATGAGGAGCCGGGTAACTGCAGCCCCATGACTTCCAGCATCAACTGGTTGCTGTTGGCCGTACCGTAGAAGGTACAGGTTCCCGCGCTGTGATAGGACTTGGACTCGGCTTCGAGCAAGGCGGCTCTATCGACCTTACCTTCAGCAAACTGTTGGCGAATACGGGCTTTTTCCTTGTTGGGGATCCCGGACTTCATCGGTCCCGCCGGCACAAACAGCATGGGCAGATGACCAAAACTCAGGGCGCCAATCAGTAGCCCAGGGACTATCTTGTCACAAATACCCAGCAGCAAGGCACCATCAAACATATTGTGGGACAGGCCAACAGCGGTAGCCATGGCAATCACTTCACGGCTCAGCAGGCTGAGCTCCATTCCGGGTTGGCCCTGGGTAACACCGTCACACATGGCCGGTACACCGCCTGCCACCTGAGCAACGCTGCCCACTTCATTGCAGGCCTGTTTCAGCAATTCGGGATAATGTTCATAGGGTTGGTGCGCCGAAAGCATGTCATTGAATGCTGTCACTATGCCTATGTTGGCCTTGGTCAGCTGGCGCAGGCTGTCTTTATCGGCCGGCTGACAAGCGGCAAACCCATGGGCCAGATTGCCGCAGCTCAAGCTGCTGCGGTGCACGCCCTTGGCTCTGGCTTCGGCCAATGCCGCCAGGTACTTACCCCTGTGCTCTTGGCTGCGGGCAATAATCCTGTCTGTTACGGCTTGAACTCTTGGGTGCATCTTGCCTCCTTAAGCGCTCCAGAACACATCGACCGGGGTCTTGCGCTGCGCCAACACGGCGCGGATCGGCATTTCCCTGGGATCGTCACTCTCGAGAGCTTGGTGATATACGGAAAGTTTGGTTTCGCCGACCAGATGCAGATAGATCTGGCGGCTGCCGAGCACGGCTTTACGGCTCAGGCTGATCCTGGCGTGAGGCGCATTGCCCGGATGCACGGCGCACAGCAGTGCATCGGTTTCCAGCGCCTCGGTCAGTTGCGCTTCGGGGGCGCAGGGAAACCAGGAGCAGGTATGACCATCATTGCCCATTCCCAACACGACCACATCGAAAGGCCGCGGGAAGTTGGCCAACTGCTCTGTGGCCATACTCAAACCCGCTTCCGGGCTGGCAAACATATTCTTCAGGCCACGAAACTTGGCGCTGGCGGCGCGATTTTGCAGTAGATGCTCGCGCACCAGGCGCTCGTTGGAGTCCTTGTCTTCGGCATCCACCCAGCGCTCGTCGGCGAGCGTAATGTAAACATCACTCCAGTCGATCATCTTGTGGCTGAGCTCGGCAAACAGTTTCAGCGGCGTCGAACCACCGGAAACCACCAGGCTGGCCTTGCCGCGGCTATCTATCGCGTTTTGCAGCGCGCCGGCAATACGCTCGGCCAACTGGGCTTCCAGCGCAGTTGGGTTATCGAACGATTTGAATACGGTTTCTTTAATCATGCTATCTCCTTATTCATCCCAGGAGCGGCCGTCTTTGGTGATCAAGGCCACTGAGGCCACAGGCCCCCAGGTACCGGCAGGATAAGGCTTGGGCTTTTCGTTGCTCATCTCCCAGGATTGAATAATGCCATCTACCCAGGTCCAGGCCTGCTCCACTTCGTCGCGGCGCACAAACAATGCCTGATTACCCAGCATGGCTTCGAGCAACAAACGTTCATAAGCATCGGCGATACGTTCGTTCTTGAAGGTGTCTGAGAAGCTCAAATCCAGCTTGGTGGTTTGCAATCGCTGTTTTTGCTCAAGCCCGGGCACCTTGTTCATCATCTGGATCTCTACCCCTTCATGTGGTTGCAGACGAATGGTCAGCTTATTGGGCGGCAGATTACGATGGCTTGAACGATACAGGTTATGGGGTGGATTCTTGAAATAGATGACAATTTCAGAACTCTTGAACGGCATACGTTTACCGCTGCGCAGATAGAAAGGCACCCCGGCCCAGCGCCAGTTGTCGATATCGACACGCAAGGCGACAAAGGTCTCTGTGTTGGAATCCACGTTGGCGCCCTCTTCCTCCAGATAACCGGGAACCGGCGATCCTTTGAGGAACCCGGCCGAATACTGGCCGCGCACAGTGTTTTCAAATACATTGTCCTGATTGATGGGACGCAGCGACTTGAGCACCTTCACCTTCTCATCACGAATGCTATCGGCATCCAGGTTCACAGGTGGGTCCATGGCAATCAAGGTCAACACCTGCAACAGGTGGTTCTGGATCATGTCTCGCATCTGGCCGGCTTTGTCGAAATAGCCCCAGCGCCCTTCAATGCCCACCTCTTCGGCCACTGTGATCTGTACATGATCTATGGTGCGGTTATCCCACTTGGAGGCAAACAGTGAATTGGCAAAACGCAAAGCAATCAGGTTCTGTACTGTTTCTTTACCCAGATAATGGTCAATACGATAGACCTGACTCTCACTGAAGTAGGCAGAAACCTGATCGTTAATCACTCTTGATGACTGCAGATCTGAGCCTATGGGCTTTTCCAGCACCACTCGGGTATCGGGATGGATCAGTTGTTGTTCATGCAGGCAACGGCAGATATCACCGAAGATGGCTGGAGGCGTCGCAAAATAGTTGACCATCACCCGCTTGGCAGGCTCGAGCAGTTGGTGGAAGGCTTTGTAGCCTTCAGATTCGGTAAAATTGGTGCCGACATAATGGCAACGTTCGAGGAAGCGGGAAAGCGTGGTGTCGCACAGAGGTTCTTTAACAAAGGTGCTCAGGGCTGTTTTAACCAGTTCGCGAAAATCTTCGGCAGAGAATTCGTCTTTGGCAACACCTATGACCTTAGTGTCCCGATTGAGCAGGCCGGCCTTATCCAGCTGGTAGAGCGAAGGCAACAATTTGCGCCTTGCCAAGTCGCCCTTGGTACCAAAGAGTACAAAATCACAAGCTTTGGCCTCTGATGTTGTTTTGCCCATTGCTTAATGCTCTCCTTTTGTCGGTGGTGGTTCCGCTATGCGATGAAGAATTCCACACTTTTGTTGTAATATAACAACAGTATTTATTAAATGCATCTATAATTTGCAAATAAAGCCATGAGGCCAGTCTAGGCAGGTTTGGCAATAATCTGGTATGCTTTTCCTGCTTAAAACCTTCTTATCTCGGAAGTTAGCCTGTTTTCATTCCGGTATATACAGGACTTACGTCAAGATTGGTTTGCACCCTACTTTGTAGTGCTCAGGCCTCAAAGAAATAATAAAATTACATAATTTCAACCCAGCGGACGTACGCGTATGAATACCCTAGAAAAGGTTCAAAAAAACCTCCCCCATTTCAGCAAGTCAGAACGCAAAGTAGCCGAAGTTATCCTGGCATCTCCCCAGACAGCTATTCACTCAAGCATAGCAACTCTGGCCAAGATGGCGGATGTCAGCGAGCCTACAGTCAACCGCTTCTGTCGTCGTTTGGATACCAAAGGTTTCCCGGATTTTAAATTACATCTGGCCCAAAGTCTCGCGAATGGTACCCCTTACGTCAGTCGTCACGTTGAGGAAGATGATACACCCGAGTCTTACACCACCAAGATCTTCGAATCTTCCATGGCTTCTCTGGATACAGCACGCCAGAGCATAGATACCACGGCTATCAACAAGGCGGTAGACATACTGACTCAAGCGAAAAAGATCTCTTTCTTCGGTCTTGGCGCCTCGGCCTCAGTAGCACACGATGCCCAGAACAAGTTCTTCCGCTTTAATGTACCGGTTTTATGTTTCGATGATGTGTTGATGCAACGCATGAGCTGTATCAATAGTGATGAAGGCGATGTAGTGGTGCTGATTTCCCACACAGGCCGCACCAAGTCTTTGATCGATATAGCAAGATTGGCCAGAGAAAACGGCGCTGCCGTGATTGGTATAACAGCGCGCCACTCGCCGCTGTCGCAGGAATGTACCCTGCCGGTTACCATGGAGGTGCCGGAGGACACTGATATGTATCTGCCTATGGCATCACGTTTGGCTCAGTTGGTGATTATTGATGTGCTGGCGACCGGATTTACACTACGCCGGGGCCCACGCTTCAGGGAAAGTCTCAAACGGGTCAAAGAGGTATTGAAAGAATCCCGCATCGATAAGAGCGAGCCGCTGTAATCCCCTTTCCCGTAAGCTCCAGGGCAGTTACCAAAATTGGCAACTGCCCATGCCCCGCCTAAAATTAGCCGTAACTCACAAAAATAAAACTTTGAGTTAGATCATTTTGTCTGTAAGTTTCCTACATATTGAGCCGATGTCTGTTAATATAGCGTAAGATTTTTTTAAAACTTAAACGGAGTATATTATGTTCCGCAGAACCAAGATCGTTACCACGCTGGGCCCAGCCACAGATCGTGATGATAACCTGCGTCGTATCATAGCAGCAGGTGCCAACGTTGTTCGCCTCAACTTCTCCCACGGTTCCCCCGAAGATCACCTAAAACGCGCCAGCCAGGCTCGCAGTATTGCGAAAGAGCTTGGTGTACACGTTGCGATCCTCGGCGATCTCCAGGGTCCGAAAATCCGTGTTTCCACCTTCAAGGACAATAAGAAAGTCCAACTCAAGCTCGGCCAGCCATTCATTCTGGATGCCGAATTGGGTAAAGGCGAAGGTGATGAAACTCAGGTGGGTATCGATTACAAGGAACTGCCGGACGATGTGGTTGTCGGTGATATCCTGATGCTGGACGATGGCCGGGTACAACTGAAAGTCGAAAAGGTAGAAGGCCGTAAGGTACATACCAGCGTGACAGTTGCCGGTCCCCTGTCCAACAACAAGGGGATCAACAAGAAAGGCGGTGGTCTATCTGCCGCGGCGCTGACAGATAAAGACAAGCAGGACATTGTCACTGCGGCACAAATTCAGGTCGACTACCTGGCGGTATCCTTCCCACGCAGCGGCGCCGATCTTAACTATGCCCGCGAACTGGCGCAAAAGGCCGGCAGCAATGCCCTGATAGTATCCAAGGTAGAACGCGCCGAAGCCGTGGCTTCCGATGAAGCGATGGACGATGTGATCCTCGCCTCCGATGCCGTCATGGTTGCCCGCGGCGACCTGGGGGTAGAAATCGGCGATCCGGCTCTGGTTGCCGTGCAGAAGAAACTGATCAGCCGCTCGCGTCAGCTCAACAAGGTGGTGATCACCGCGACCCAGATGATGGAGTCTATGATCAGCAGTCCTATGCCTACCCGCGCCGAAGTCATGGACGTAGCCAACGCCGTACTCGATGGTACAGACGCAGTGATGCTCTCTGCCGAGACCGCCGCCGGGGATTATCCGGAAGAAACAGTTCAGGCCATGGCCAGGGTTTGTCTCGGCGCCGAAGCACATCCCAGTGTGCGGGTATCCAAGCACCGTCTGGATGAAAGCTTCAGCTCCATAGAAGAAACCATAGCGCTGTCTACCATGTATGCCGCCAACCATATGCAAGGTGTGAAGGCGATTATCGCCCTGACCGAATCCGGTGCAACGCCCAAGTTGATGTCACGGATAAGCTCGGCGCTGCCTATCTTCGCCCTCGCCCGTCATCAGCCTACTTTGGCCAAGATGGCGCTCTATCGTGGTGTCTATCCGGTTGAGTTTGACTCCACCGTTTATGCCGCCGATGAGCTGGCGAAGAAAGCCCTTGAAAGCCTCAAAGCCAAGGGATACCTGGAGAGTGGTGACATGGTGCTCATGACCAAGGGTGATGCCATGGAAACCGTAGGTGGCACCAACACCTGCAAGGTGTTGATCGTAGCCTAATGGCTTGCCAATAGCGCTAAGCTGATAACAAAACAGAAAAGGTACGCCGAGGCGTACCTTTTTTATTTCTGCTGCTTTTGTTCTGTTTCAGGCTTGGTGATTTTGTTTACATCAGAGCTAAGTTTACATCAGAGCTAAGCCCGCCCGGGACAGGCTTACCAAACTGAAATTCACATACCAATCAATCTCAATTACAGCGTTTCAAAGTCATCGACATTGATTGCCGCTAACCGCAGCTTATCGGCCTCAAACAACTGCTCATACTCGGCTTTACTGATAACCTCAGCGTCCAATGCCGCCTGATACAGAGATAAAGGGGCCAGTTTGGCAGGCAAACGGCCATCTTTTTGCGCCTTTCTCAGTTTGCCGTGCAGTTCACGGCACTGATATTGAGCCTTGAATGCCGCTTCCACCTCGGCAATACCACTGGTGTCGCCGTCAAATTCAGGACAGAGGAAGGTCAGCCTGTCGCGGGCCGGACCCGGTTTAAGCATGCTCTTGACCAGTTCAATGGACTGGCTGTCTTTCGGTCCGTTGAAGTGATTCCCCAGCGGGAATACCAGCACACGCATGATCCAGGCAACCGGACGATTGGGGAAGTTGGCTATCGCCTGCTCAAGCGCCTTGGCAGCCAGTTGCAATCGGGTATCCATCACATGTTTGACTATCGGCAGATCGTCAAACTGGCGGCCATTGTCTTCAAACAGTTTCAATGTGGCCGAGCCCAGATATAGCTGACTGAGAACGTCACCGAGTCTGGCCGAAATCATCTCCTTGCGCTTGAGATCGCCGCCCAAGATAAGCATCGACAAGTCGGTCACCAGCGCCAGCGCCTTTGACAGGCGGGCCATCTGCTTGTAATAGTCGCGGGTATCGCCACTCACGGGTGAGCGCTCAAAATAGCTACGGCTGAGGGCGTTGCCCAAAGAGCCGAAGGCGTTACGCAGCGCATAACCTATGTGGCCCATCAGCAAGGAGTCGAAACGCTCCAGCGCTTCACTGTTGTCTTCCATGCCGGCAGCTTCCATCTCGGCCAGCACATAAGGATGACAGCGGGTCGCGCCCTGACCGAAGATCATCAAACTACGGGTCAGGATGTTGGCCCCTTCCACTGTGATGGAGATAGGGTTGGCCATATAGCCATGAGCCAGATAGTTTTTTGGCCCCATCTGAATACCCTTGCCGGACTGAATATCCATGGCATCGTTCATCACCTGACGGCCAAGCTCTGTCATGTGATATTTTGCAATCGCGGTCACCACAGATGGCTTAACCTTGAGATCTATGCCTGTGGTTGTCAGACGACGGGCCGCTTCCAACTGATAGGTGTTGGCGATGATCCTTGCCAGCGCTTCCTGAACCCCTTCAAACTGACCTATGGCCATGCCGAACTGTTTACGCACGTAGCTGTAGGCGGTTGTCGTCTTGGTCGCCATATGCCCTGACGCCGTCGCCAGCGCCGGCAGTGAAATGCCACGTCCGGCAGAGAGGCACTCCACCAGCATACGCCAGCCGCGACCGGCGTATTGCGGGCCACCTATGATCCAATCCAGCGGAATAAACACCTCTTCCCCTTGAGTGGTACCATTCATAAAGGCCATATTGAGCGGATTGTGACGGCGACCAATTTTCACGCCGGGATGATCGGTTGGGATCAGGGCGCAGGTGATCCCCAAGTTAACCTTGTCCCCCAACAGCCCGTCTGGGTCACGCATCTGAAATGCCAGCCCCAGCACAGTGGCCACAGGTGCCAGAGTGATGTAACGCTTATTCCAGCTCAGCTTCAGCCCCAGAGTTTCCTCGCCCTGGAACTCACCGCGGCAGACTATCCCTTCATCGGGAATGGCACCAGCATCTGAGCCGGCTTCGGGGCCGGTCAGGGCGAAACAAGGGATCTCTTCACCTTTGGCCAAGGCCGGTAACCAGTGCTCTTTCTGCTCCTTGGTACCATAGTGAGTCAGCAGCTCACCCGGACCGAGTGAGTTGGGTACCATCACAGTCACGGCGGCGCTGACACTGCGGCTCGCCAACTTACTGACTATGGTGGAGTTGGCATAGGCAGAAAACTCACGGCCACCGTATTTTTTGGGGATGATCAGCGCAAAGAAGCCTTCTTTCTTGAAGTACTCCCACAGCTCAGGCGGTAAGTCCTTGCGGTTGTTGACTATGTCATAGTCATCAATCATTTTTAGCGCCGTCATCACCTGATGGTCGATAAAGTCTTTCTCTTCGGCGCTCAGTGCCGGCTTGCCATAGGCGTGCAGGCTTTCCCAGTTGGGTTTACCACGAAACAGCTCGGCTTCCCACCAGACATCACCGGCCTCCATCGCTTCACGCTCTGTATCAGAAAGCGGCGGTAACACCTTACGAAAGAAGGCCAATACCGGCCTTGTCACGAACTGCAGGCGTATATTGCGCACGAAGAACAGCGCTATCAGGACAACAATTATTAGAAGGATAATACTCATAACCAGACCTTTATTCTGCTTGAGAAACCAGCGGCACAGCCACACCGGCGGCCATGTAGGGGATCACCTTGCGGATGACCGCCTCTATATCATTATGTTCACCAAAGTCGGCTTCGGCTATCTCGTTGAGCGCATCGGCCGAGGCCATGGTGAAAACTATGGTTCCCAGGGTAAAGTGCAAGCGCCAGAACATCTCTGCCGGCGGAATGTGAGGTGCACTGCCGGACACAGCCTGAACAAACTGATCAAGATGCTCACCATAGTGGGTAGTAATAAACCAGCGCAAGTGCCCCTGGCTTTCGATGTAGCCGCGACCGAGCAGTTGCAGGAAGATACTGGTTCCTTCGTTGCGGACTTTGTTGAGTTCCAGCAGCGGCCCCACCAGGGAGGAAAAAATGGCATCCAAAGAAGCTTGTTTATCCCGGCCGATAAGCTCATTGATGGCGTTGGACGCCGACGGCATAAACACGTCCAGGTAACGTGCCAAAACCGCGCGGATGAGCTCTTTTTTGGAACCAAAATGGTAGTTTACAGATGCAAGATTCACTTCTGCTTTGCTGGTGATAAGCCTGAGGGAGGTTTCTGAAAACCCCCGCTCGGCAAACAGCTTCTCCGCGGCATCGAGAATTCTTGTCTTGGTATCAGATCGACTTGCCATTCCGTGACCTTAGTTAATTTAAAACACTCGTTTAAATTAAACATTGGTTACACTTATGTCAAACTAAATCTCGACCTCTTGCAAGGCCCGCAAACCGCCGTTAAAGACAGCTCAGCGAAAGCCTGCTCCTTTATGGTTGGTCTCGCGGGATTCAAGCCGTTTGGCTTCTGATTTAGGCAACATCACATAGAGGGCCCCATAGCCGCCATGTTCGCGCTGAGCGCTGTGAAACGCTTGCACTTCATCCATCTGCGACAACCAGAAGTTGACGCAGGACTTGATAAGCCCAGGAAACGGCTTACGATTCTGCCCTTTGCCATGGATCACCAGCACGCAGCGATGGCCCAAAGCCACCTGAGCTTGAATGAAACCGAGCAGATAATCTCTGGCTTGGCGCACCGACATGGCATGAATATCCAGCTCGGCGGCTATCTTGTATTTGCCGAGACGTAAATTCTTGAATACCGCCTCCTGGATCCCCTGCTGCTTGTAGCTGAGCATATCATCGGGTTTCACTCTGGGGATCAGCGCTAAATCCAAGGTCAGGCGCTGCAGGTACTCATGGGCCTCGGCGGCGGCTTTGCGTGCCTGTTTTGACTCGCTGGAAAGAGGTTTCGCTCTGGTCTGGGCCTGGGTTTGTTGCTTGAGCGGCACCACATCGGCCATTTCTTGTATAAAAAGTGTCAGATCATCTGCTTTCATGATGCGACTCCTCCAACTTATGACGAGATTTACACACTTTGTAAAGAAATCAATCTTCTGTTACCAAGGGGCTTCTATTATAGTGAGGTCTGATGAGCCTGCTTAGATGATTTTAATGAAATTCCTGACCCTATTGTTCTTTTGCCTGATTTCTGTGCTTCAGCCCCTCAAGGCCGCCGAATTGCAGGATAAAGACCAAGCAGCCCTTAATCGTGTCTATGTCATGTTCAACCGGGCATTTAATGAACTCGACTCAGCTCCTTTGGAGGATATATACGCCGAGGATGCCACTTATATTCCTGAACAGCAAAGCCTTGCCATAGTTCAGGGGCGTGAAAACGTACTCAAACTGTATCAAAAGTTCTTTGACCGCATTCGCCATAAACAAGCCAGGATAGATGTGGATTTTAGGGTTGTTCACCGTCAGGCACACGGCAAGAGCGCCACTGACATAGGCTATTATCTGGTGCGTTTTCACCCGCCGAAAGATACTGAAGAACCCATGAGCGAGTTTGCCGGTAAAATCGTTATCGTCAGCCACAAAGATAAAAAAGGTAACTGGTTAGTGGATGTTGATACCAGCAACCGCGCCGAGCCTGAGCATTATTTCAACGCCAAACCCCAACCTAACCTGTATTATGGCGAGCAGTTTGCCCCCGTGCCCCCTGCCAGCGATCTCCCACCCAGTGTTGAAATTGAAATCGTTCATGCCAAGTAATTGGCAGTACTTGAGCGTGTGCCCTGCGGATATAAGGGCGCTATCGTTTTTGCTGCAATTACAATGACGGATTACCTTGTTCACTTCTCTTGCTGAAGTTCACGACAAATAAAAGGAATTATGAGTCAGATGACGCCATCCTAAGGAAGGTGCAAATAAGTCCTCTTGGCACTCTGGCTTGCACAGCAATTGGCGTTCAAGGCATCTGACTGAAGGCATGTCGGGGCATGTCGAAGTCGGATAACGCAGAGAGCCGGTTGCTGTGAAAGCCCCGAAGGGCGTGGCTTACATACCTGTCTGCTGTGTTGTGTTTCTTGCAAAGGGCTAAGGCCATTTGCTGCAAACCACGCCTTGCATCCAGGCCTGTAAGCCAACGCAGAGCACATGGGACTTGTTCGCACCTTCCCTGCCTTATTGAACGATTGCAAATGGTTCGATCGCACCTTTACCGGCAAATACACTAACCTGGATTTGGTAAGCGAAATCACTTTGCCCATCTCTTTGAGCTTTTTTACTTTGCCCTGGAGAAAAGAGCTGCCGCTGCTTTTGAGCCTAGTTCCCGTTATTGTGCTGGCCACTCTGCTGGCACCTTTTATGGGAAAGGTTCAGTTGCTGTTGCTCCCTGCCTGTAGCGTCATCTGGTTTTTGATATATATCCAGGTACGCAAAGGCCGGATACTGACTCAGTTAGGCGTGAAAAGCAGTGCCAAAGACGAGCGGCAGATAAGGATAAACCAAACCTGTATTCTCCTGCCTCAATATCTCACGGGAGCAACGACCGCTGTCGCCAAAGAGGATATTGCGAGTCTGGTGTTCCACTGGGTGGGCTATCATGACAATCATCAGCTTGAGCGCAAACGAGCTCACGCCGTGACAGTTAAGCTGAAAAACGGCCGGGAGTACCGGCTCTCTGGTACGGCCTATCCCTTACGAAGCCTGCTTTATCTGGCCATTTTCTTTGACTACCCGCTGCAGCTGATAGAAGCTTTACCTGCCAAAGGACGCCTTATCCAATTTGCCATAGGGCTTGCGTTCAGTGTTTTGATGCTCAATCTGGTAATGATTTTCATCATCCACTAACCAAAGCTTCCAAGGCCTAGCAATATAGCCGCTTTTCAATGCAAGGCTGCCGTCAAAGCGCTATTATGAGCGCAACTCAAGCCGGGATGCCGGCGCCTTTTTACCATTCACGATTGAAACAGAGATTGAAACAGAAAATCCCGATGCCAACCAATACCCTTTGCCCTTGCCACTCCAAGCTCCCCTACTGCGAATGCTGTCAGCCGCTGCACACTAAGCAGCACACAGCTGCTACTCCAGAGCAGTTGATGCGCTCCCGCTATGCCGCCTTTGTCAAACAGGAGTTTGACTATCTTATCGATACCCATCACCAGGACTATCGACAGGGACTCACGACGCAAATCCTGGCACAAATGCCAAAGACTCAGTGGCTGGGACTGCAGATTGTCGAGCGGGAACCTTTGACTCCGGGGCAAACCCAGGCCAGAGTCACTTTCAAGGCCTGGTATTTGGCCGATGGCCAGTTGGACGCTATTTTTGAAGAATCGAAATTTATACTTGAGGCCGGCAACTGGTTTTACACCGAGGGCAAGCAGTTCGCCGTCAGCTATCCCAAACGCAATGAACCCTGCATTTGCAACAGCGGTCACAAGTTCAAACACTGCTGTCTGAAACGGATTTAGCTAGGAGTTATTTAAGTTCGGCCCCAAGTTGGCCAGAGTGAGCTTGGGCTGGCTAATCAGTGCAGCAACAGCGGTTGACTCTGCTGCAAGAAAGCGCTGAATTCAGCTTCTCTGAGTGCCGGGCTGTACAGGAATCCCTGGGCCTGATGACACATGCAGGATGTGAGAAAACGTTCCTGCTCGGCGGTTTCAACTCCCTCTGCTGTCAGAGAGATATTCAGCGCCTTGGCCATGGCGATAATCGCGCTGACGATTTCGCGACTCTCGCGGCTAATATTGAGATCTGAGATAAAAGACCTGTCTATCTTGAGCTTGCTGATGGGAAACTGTTTCAAATAGCGCATTGAACTGTAACCCGTACCGAAATCATCAATGGCAAGCCCTACCCCCAAATCTGCCAACTCCTGGCATAGATTGGTGGCATAGCGTATATCTTCCATCAACTCGGTTTCGGTGATCTCCAGAATAAGCGTACCTGGCTTCAAGCGGTAACGATTGAGCAGTTGCCACACCTGCTCATAAAGATTGCTGCCGAAAAACTGCCGCGCCGACACGTTCACATGCATGGCGATATTAATATTGTGGTGCTGCCACAAATTAAGCTGGCGACAGGCGGCCTCCAGCACCCAGGTACCTATGGCATTGATAAGCCCAGACTGTTCGGCAATATCGATAAAGGCGCCGGGATACAGTACTCCCCGCTTGGGATGGTGCCAGCGGATCAGTGCTTCGGCACCTATGTAACTGCAGCTTTGCAAATCTTTAAGCGGCTGATAATAAAGTTCAAACTGTCTGCCCCGAATGGCGGCGTGCAGATCTCTTTCTATCTGGGCATCATCTTTGAACGCCTTGAGCAACGCGCTGTTGAAAAACTGGATTGCCGTACCCTGCTTCTTCTTGGCGTATTGCAGCGCAATATCGGCACAAGTCAGCGGCGCTACCAATTCGGCGACTTCGGCAATGTCCACCGCCGCCAGTGCCGGCTTGGGATCCACTTGCTCACGGCCGATATTGATGGGATTGCACAACTGTTGATAGAGGCGATGACAACAAACATCGATATCAAGCTCGTTGTTATCATCGAGCAGGAGGGCAAACTCATCACTGCCTACCCTGGCAATATTGCAGCCGGGATAAAGAGAGGCAAAGTGTTTCAAACGGCGGGCCACTTCAATCAGCAAGGCATCACCCTGTTCATGCCCATAGGTATCATTGAAGCGTTTAAAACCAATCAAATCGATCAGCAGCAACTGCCCGCTATAGGTTCTATCGAGTAAACGATTGAAATGGGTGCGGTTGTATAGTCCGGTCAGGCTGCAACGCCAGGCCAAGCGCTCAAGTTCGGCCTGATAATTATGCTGCTCGGTACAATCTTCACTGGAGACCAAGACATAATGGTTACCGCGCTGAGTGATAAATTGACTGGCATGATATCTGAGCCAGTATTCCTGGCCCTGCTCACGATTGAGCATCACTTCACCGGTCGCCACTTCACCGCGCAGTACTTTGGCCAGGGTCATTTCAGCCTGTTTGGGTTGCTGATGAAAAAAGGCCAATTGCTTCAGGCTGGCACCAAGCATTTTTTCTTTCGGGATACCGGTGATCTGTTCATGGGCGCTGTTGATGTATTCAATCGCTTCTGTGTGCAGATTGATTAACATGGTGACCTGGGCCGACTGCTCCGCGGCCGACTGAAACAGCGTCAGTAGTTCATCTTTACGGTAGGCATCATAGGTCGCCAGAGTCAGCGCCAGTTGATCAGCGACTTGCGATGCCAGGTGGATTTCCAAATCGCTCCAGAGTTCGCCGGCAATAGTTCGCTCCAGGCTCAATACGCCTTCAATGTGGCCATTGATCCTGATAGCGATATCCAGGGCACTGGCAATACCGTTGGCGTTAAAGTAGACCTCGGCAAGCTCGCTCATCCGCCAATCTGCTAGCGCGTCATTGGCGTCAATGTGGCGTCTTTGTTTGAGTTGATCTATATAGGCGGGTATTTGACTGAGGTGTTGCGGTCTGGGCGTCTGAATAGGTCGCCCTGAGCCAAAGCGGGCAACTTCAAACTGCACATGTTGATCCCTGGACCAGGACCAGACACTGGCGTGTTGCACATCAAGGTACTGACACAAGAGCTCAGTAGCCAGTTCAGCCGTCTTGGCGAAATCGCCCTGCTGCTTGGCAACCGAGTTGGTCAACAACTCCAGCAATCGCTGATACCTACGTCGCTTCACACATGTCCTCAGGTTCCCTTTCGGGCTTAAAGAAACCCGCGCCGAATGCGCGGGCCTGTTATCACTTCTCTGCGCGAGATTACACTTTTACATAATATCCAGCAAGATAACTCATACTTTCTTACATTTACCCTGCCATGGGCGGCCTCACAAGCTTTCGGATCTGGCCACCTTTGACCATTTACTTAAGTCACTTATGCCAAGCCGTTTTCCAACTGAAAAATCATTTTCTCGGCACTACAGGAAAAAGTCAGCGCCAGGGTGACAGCCTGTTCATCGTTGCAGAGCTCAGCCTTGACATCGGCGAAGCGGCCTTCGGCCAATTGCTTTAGCGCCTCGGCATCGGCTACTGCCGACTCACCTTGAAAAGTCAACAAAAGCAAGGTGTCTCCTTCTTCGACCACTGTCCCTATATCCACATAGCTGCCACACTCGGCACAAGTGTCCTGCACATTGGCGGCCTGAGCCTGTTCAATACTCTTCATCTATATGTCTCCGATGCTGATAGGCACTCACCATTATACGACATAGACAAGACCCGGACTGAGGCAAGACTCACGCAGTTTGATAAAGACCGGCCAACCTGCGCTGCTCGGAGAGTTGGTCAACAAACTCCATCAATGCCACCTTGGGTTGGTTCAAGACACCTTCCATGCGCAGCCTTGTGTGCCAATCGCAGTTATCCAGCGCCTCCTGCATTCCGCTATCTCTCTTTCCTCTGATAACCAAAGGTTCGGGCATCAAGGCCTGGGCCAGCTGAAAGCTGCGCTCACCCTCACTGATAAAATGATAACTGTTGTCTACCGGGGAAGGTTCTTGACTCAAGTCCCCAACCAAAGGTTGAGGCGCAGGCAGATCAAATTGCTGCCGCAGGATAGCATCCTTTTCAACATCGTCATGCAGGTGAAACTGGGGCCAATCGCGCACATCCTGAGACAGCAACGCCAAAAGCAGGGCAAACTCCCCCCGGCGATGGGACTCAACAGCCAGATTAAGCCGTTCGCCCAATTGCAGTTCATTGATTAAGGAAACATCAGTGCGCATAAAAAAACATCAACAAAACAACTCGTTGTTAGTTAATCGACCAAATGACCACGAACTTTAGCCCTTTTTTTAAAATCGGGCTTTACATGAAAAAGGTTTCTGACTACTATGGCGGCCGCAATTGAGGAGGGGTTCCCGAGTGGCCAAAGGGATCAGACTGTAAATCTGACGGCTCCGCCTTCGAAGGTTCGAATCCTTCTCCCTCCACCATTTGCCTACAATTTAAAAGACACGAAAGTGAAATCGTGGAGGGGTTCCCGAGTGGCCAAAGGGATCAGACTGTAAATCTGACGGCTCCGCCTTCGAAGGTTCGAATCCTTCTCCCTCCACCATCTTTCACTCTAATGTCTGGCTCCAAATATGTGGAGGGGTTCCCGAGTGGCCAAAGGGATCAGACTGTAAATCTGACGGCTCCGCCTTCGAAGGTTCGAATCCTTCTCCCTCCACCATTTCTTTTATATTCCTTTAGTCAATCTTCCAAGCGTTTTATCTACGCCCACTGCGTTTAATTTCATAACAATCAATTATCTAGCCTGTGGCTGTACCTGAATACGCCTGAGTTTTCGCTATCCATTGTCATTACCTTTGGTTATGATTAAGACCATCCTGTTATAAGAAAGAAGAACAACAATGGCTGATCTCTGGGTAAACGAAGCAATTGCCAAAATCGAAGCCGATTTTCAGCGCAGTGCCGACACGCATTTGATTAAACTGGAACTGCCGGCGGTCGCCGGAGTGGATATCTATCTTAAAGACGAAAGCACCCATCCAACCGGAAGCCTCAAGCACCGCTTGGCAAGATCACTGTTTCTGTACGCCTTGTGTAACGGCTGGATCAAACAGGATACTCCTGTCATTGAATCCTCATCCGGCAGCACAGCTGTCTCCGAGGCCTACTTTGCCCGCCTGCTGGGGCTACCCTTTATTGCGGTTATGCCGGCCTCCACCGCCCGCAAGAAGATACAGCAGATAGAGTTTTATGGCGGCCGGTGTCACTTTGTCAATCACTCCAGCGAAATCTACGCCGAGTCTGAGCGGCTGGCGCGGGAGCTGAATGGCCATTATATGGATCAGTTCACCTATGCCGAGCGGGCCACCGACTGGCGCGGCAACAATAATATTGCCAATGCCATTTTCGATCAGATGCAGCGCGAGCCCTTCCCTATTCCCGAGTGGATTGTGATGAGCCCGGGTACCGGTGGCACTTCGGCCACCATTGGCCGTTATATCCGCTATCAACAGCTTTGCACCAAGCTGTGTGTGGTCGACCCGGATAACTCAGTGTTCTATGACTATTTTCAACAAAGAGATGCGGCCATCACCTGTGAGCAAGGCAGCAAGATTGAAGGTATAGGCCGGCCCAGAGTCGAGCCCTCCTTTATCCCGGGGGTTGTCGACTTCATGTTGAAGATCCCTGATGCCGCCTCTGTGGCGACAATCCATTGGCTGGAACAGATCATCGGCCGCAAGACAGGGGCCTCGACCGGCACCAACCTCTATGGTGCCCTGATGCTGGCGGCCGAAATGAAACGCGACAACCGCCAGGGCTCAATAGTGACCCTGATCTGCGACCCCGGTGAGCGCTATCTGGACACTTATTACAACCCCGAGTGGATAGCCGCCAACATAGGGGATATCAGCCAGTATCAAAACAAACTGAAGCTGTTTGAAACCACGGGTGAACTCTGCTGCTAACAACGCGCTTCAGATAACAAAAAGCCGCATCAATGCGGCTTTTTGTCGATTACCACTGCGGATTAATCGATATCCAGATACTTGTGAGTCTGAATAGACAAACGCCAGTTGCGTTCGATACAGACTTTCATCGCCAACGCCGTCGCCCGGCCCTTCTGGCTGATGGGCTGCAGGCAGATAGTCTTGTCTTTGAGATCCAGTCCCTGCAACAGTTGATCCAGCTCCTCAATATGAGCCTCGGTCGCCACCGGATGCTTAATCTCATTTGCCCGCTCCAGCGCCTGACGCAGTACCGGCATCCCCCCCTTCATACCGACCTTGGGCGAGACTGTGACCCAGGTATCTGCGCTGCAATTCACCTCAAAGGTGCCACTGGTTTCAATTTGAGTGCGAAAGCCTGCGGCATTAAATGCTTCTGTCATTTCAGTGAGCGGATAGAGACAAGGCTCACCCCCTGTGATCACTATATGCCTGGCATTGAATCCCTGCTGTTTGAACGCCTCCAGTAAAGACTTGGCATCATGCAAGGCCCAGCGACCGATACTGCCATCGGTGCGGATCACATCGGCAGGTTTCACCTGATTATGCTCAAGCTTGTCCCAGGTCTGGCGGGTATCACACCAAGGACACCCCACAGGGCAACCCTGCAAACGCACAAAAATAGCCGGAACGCCGGTAAACACACCTTCTCCCTGCAGGGTTTCAAAGACTTCGTTGACGGGGTAGTACATCGGGGTTCCTCATATTTGCCGGGGCGGCATTTATAGAGGAATTTAGCCCCAAGCGCAAGGATGAGCGAATTTTCCGTTTTTTACCAAGCCGGCGCTGACAGCCGGCCAAATTAGGGTAAACTGTGACGATTGAGTCATCCCTTTGAATAGACACTTATGTCTTCATCCAATCAATCGCTTATGTCATCAGAATCAAACGCACCGCAAACCCAAACCGCAGAGCCGCCCCAGAGCACTAAGCCAGCTATTTCCAAGGCGATAGTCGTTTTCAGCGGCGGTCAGGACTCCACCACCTGCCTTATTCAGGCCTTGGCCCAGTATGATGAAGTACATGCCATCACCTTCGACTATGGCCAGCGCCACAGCCAGGAGATTGAAGTTGCCAAACAACTGGCGCAAAAACTCGGCGCCGCCAGTCACAAGGTGCTGGATGTTACTCTGCTCAATGAGTTGGCCATCTCGGCCCTGACCCGCGACAATATCCCGGTATCAAACGACTTGATGGACAATGGTCTGCCCAATACTTTTGTTCCCGGACGCAATATTCTGTTTCTGACCCTGGCGGGGATCTACGCCTATCAGATAGGCGCCGATGCCGTGATCACAGGTGTCTGCGAGACCGACTTCTCCGGCTACCCGGACTGCCGTAATGACTTTATCAAGGCGATGGAGTCTGCGCTGGTACAAGGCATGGACAGACAGCTGCGTTTGGTTACGCCACTCATGTGGCTCAACAAGGCCGAAACCTGGGCACTGGCAGATAAATACCAGCAACTGCCACTGGTAAGGGATGAAACCCTTACCTGCTATAACGGCATTCTTGGCAAAGGCTGTGGCACCTGCCCCGCCTGTTTATTGCGTCAAAAAGGATTGGATGAGTATCTGGCGAGCCCGGACAGCATCCAGGCGATACTGGCGGCCAAGACTGCGTGAAGCCGAGCTCCGCTTATTTTTCAGGTGTTGTGTTAACAGCCCTGGCGCTGCTGCTGTATTCTCTGCCGCTCACTGAGCTGTTGGCATTTCGCCGCAGCGCTATAGAACAAGGTGAGCTGTGGCGGCTTGTCAGCGGCAATCTGCTGCACACCAACTTCTGGCATCTGCTGATGAACCTCGCCGGGTTTTGGGTGATCCTTTATCTGCACAAGGAACACTATAACGCCCTGGGCGTATTGATATTGACCCTGGCCCTGTGTCTGCTTGAAGGTGTAGGGCTTTATCTTTGCTACCCGCAGCTTATGGGTTATGTGGGGCTAAGTGGCATACTGCACGGCTTGTTCGCCTTCGGCGCCCTGGCCGATATTCGCAGTGGTCGAAACTCAGGTTACCTGCTGCTTGCTGGCGTTATCGCCAAAGTCGGCTGGGAGCAATGGCAAGGGGCGGCCGCTGAAGTCAGCGCCCTGATTGGCGCCAGAGTCGCGGTCGAAGCGCATCTTGTTGGCCTGATTGGCGGTATCGCACTGTTTGGCTTGTGGCGACTGAGTGCTTATAAAGCGCCGAAACTTTGATACCAAGCCTAAGCATTTAAATAGGGTTTTTTAAATTAGGCTTTTAAATCAAGCTCTTTAAAGTCGTTGACAGATGAACAGCATAAAGAACCCGGCTTTTGCCGGGTTCTTTGTCAATGGGTCGATTTTAGGGAAGGTGCGAACATTTAGGCCTTGATAAGCTCCTCTCTGAGCCTTGCCACTTCATCACGCAGTGCAGCAGCCTGCTCAAACTCCAGATCCCTGGCATGCTGGTGCATCTGTTTTTCCAGCCTGTCGATTTCATGCGCCAGATTGGCAGCGTCCACCTGATAAGCCGACTTGCGCTCCGCCACCTTGCGGGCACCCGGCTGCGGTGCTGCCGATGAGGGGGAATCTCCCACATCCATAACATCTGTGATCTTCTTCACCAAGCCCTTGGGCACTATGCCATTGGCCAGGTTGAAGGCGTGCTGTTTCTCGCGGCGACGATTGGTTTCATCCATGGCCTTGGCCATTGAAGGGGTCACCTTATCGGCGTAAAGGATCACCTTGCCGTTAATGTTACGGGCGGCGCGGCCTATGGTCTGGATAAGCGAGCGCTCGGAGCGCAGGAAACCCTCTTTATCGGCATCGAGAATGCACACCAGAGACACTTCCGGCATGTCCAGCCCTTCCCTGAGCAAGTTGATGCCGACCAGCACGTCGAAGACACCCTTACGTAAATCGCGAATGATCTCTACCCGCTCCACGGTATCCACGTCCGAGTGCAAGTAACGCACCTTAACGCCGTGTTCATCGAGATATTCGGTGAGATCTTCCGCCATCCGCTTGGTCAGCGTAGTCACCAACACACGTTCATTGACGGCAATGCGCTTGTTGGCCTCAGAGAGCAGATCATCCACTTGAATCGCCACCGGCCGCACTTCCAGCTCGGGATCCAACAAACCCGTGGGCCTGACCACTTGCTCGGCCACATCGCCGCCGCTGCGTTCAAGTTCATAACTGCCCGGTGTGGCCGACACGTAAATCGTCTGCGGCATCAAGGACTCGAACTCTTCAAACTTGAGCGGTCTGTTATCCAGTGCCGATGGCAGGCGGAAACCGTACTCCACCAGGGTGGTTTTCCTCGAACGGTCACCCTTGTACATGGCACCTATCTGCGGCACAGTCACATGGGACTCGTCGATGATCAGCAGACCATCCGGCGGCAGATAATCCAGCAAAGTCGGCGGCCCTTCTCCCGGTGCACGCCCGGAGAGATAACGGGAGTAGTTTTCGATACCGGAGCAATAACCCAGCTCTGTCATCATCTCCACATCGTACTGCACCCGCTCGCTGATCCTTTGTGCCTCAATCAGCTTATTGGTATCCAGTAACTGCTGACGGCGCTCTCTGAGCTCGGCCTTTATCTGCTCTGTGGCCGCCAATATTTTTTCTCTCGGGGTCACGTAGTGAGTCTTGGGGTAAACCGTGGCCCGGGCAATGCGTTTACGCACCTGGCCGGTCAAAGGGTCGAACAGCGACAGCTGCTCTATCTCATCATCGAACAACTCGACCCGAATAGCATCCCGGTCCGATTCGGCCGGGAAGATATCTATTACCTCACCGCGCACCCTGAAGGTACCGCGCTGCAGTTCAATATCGTTGCGGCTGTATTGCAACTCGCTGAGCCGCTGCAGTATATCCCGCTGGCCCATGATGTCGCCCTGGCGCAAGTGCAGCAGCATCTTCATGTAAGAGTCGGGATCGCCAAGACCATAAATGGCTGAAACCGAGGCCACCAACACCACATCACGCCGCTCCAGCAAGGCCTTGGTGGCCGAGAGTCGCATCTGCTCGATATGAGCGTTGACCGAAGCATCCTTCTCAATAAAGGTGTTGGTCGAAGGCACATAGGCTTCCGGTTGGTAGTAGTCATAGTAGGAAACGAAGTATTCCACCGCGTTATGGGGGAAAAACTCTTTCATCTCACCGTAGAGTTGCGCCGCCAACGTTTTATTGGGCGCCATAATGATGGTTGGCCGCCCTTGATTGGCAATCACATTGGCAATGGTGAAAGTTTTTCCTGAGCCGGTAACCCCAAGCAAAGTTTGGTTGGCGAGCCCGGATTCCAGGCCATCAACCAGTTTGGCAATGGCGGTGGGCTGATCTCCGGCAGGAGAATACTGAGACTCCAAACGAAACGGCGTAGCTGACACTTTAATGCTCCTTCGGTTAAGCCTTTCATTTTACTCATTGGGCCGAATTACGCCAAGCCAAAAGCCGCATTACTCCTGCCAACATGATGTCAGCAGCAGCTTGTGCTGAAACTCAGCAACGAGACGGCAGATGTGGCGGCCAAATATAAAAAATCCATCCGAATGAATCACTGAGATGGATTTAATGCACAAGGATTGGCAGATACTTCCTTACAGCTTTGTTACAAAAATCACCAAGCAAACCAAAGCGGCTTGACTTTTATATCTTGCTGTTTTTGTTATGTTTATATTTTAGCCTCCCAAATTGACCATTTTAAGTTCAATGCTGATGCCACAAGGGTTTGCAGCCCATAAAGCGGGGAAGCTCACAGGTTTATCCACAGATTTAGTGGATAAGTCAGTGTAACCCTTTAGCCATGGGGGCTTGAGGCATCCAGTTCCATTTATCCTACCCTGGTGGGTATTTTGTAATAAAAGAACATATGAAAGTGTGGTACTCACAAAGCGGATTAAGCTGCACCAAAAATGAACACAAAATGATTGTGCTGCCCTTTTTTGAGCGGCGTTCTATCTTGCTTGAAGCGCTCAGTTTGATGCCCCTTTCATAATCCCCCATGGTATTTATCTATGGCATGGCAGCTCAATCGCTAGAAAAGGGCTCATTAAGGTCGATATCCTTGTTGCAAATGGCAAGAGGTCTGAGTCAAACGCCTGGCACATAAGTGTTTAGCCGTTATTTTTTAAGCAAAAAATATCCATAAAGCAGTTTTATCCATCACTGTGAGCATTAGATAAGCAATTAACAGCTTAATGACACTTTTTTTGGGGATGCGAGTTGACTCCACCCACAGAGCGATTTACTATGCGCTCCGTTCTCAGCGAGACAAGCGAGAAATTGCGATTCCCCTGTAGTTCAGTCGGTAGAACGGCGGACTGTTAATCCGTATGTCACTGGTTCAAGTCCAGTCAGGGGAGCCACTTCAAGCAAGTCTTATGAAAACAATAGGTTAATCCTAGCTAAATTATTCCCCTGTAGTTCAGTCGGTAGAACGGCGGACTGTTAATCCGTATGTCACTGGTTCGAATCCAGTCAGGGGAGCCAATTTAGTTAGCTTGAAATCTGTTCCCCTGTAGTTCAGTCGGTAGAACGGCGGACTGTTAATCCGTATGTCACTGGTTCAAGTCCAGTCAGGGGAGCCACTTCAAGTTTGACCTAAGCGAAATCTGTTCCCCTGTAGTTCAGTCGGTAGAACGGCGGACTGTTAATCCGTATGTCACTGGTTCAAGTCCAGTCAGGGGAGCCACTTCGATTTCCGCTCAGCATCATATTCTATTCCCCTGTAGTTCAGTTGGTAGAACGGCGGACTGTTAATCCGTATGTCACTGGTTCGAGTCCAGTCAGGGGAGCCACCTCACCTCTTTCTGCGTTTTGTATTTATAACAAATACGTATACAATTTCGACAATCGTCTCGACATTGGTCTGAACTCAGATAAAGATGGGCATTTCGCGCTTTTTTCAACTGTTACTATTATTGGGGTTTCTGGCTACCGGCATGGTGCTGCTACAGCAGGAGCGGCAGATTCTGGAGCAGGAAGGTAATGCCCTGTTGCAGCGATTACAACAAGCGCAGGAGCAAGCCCAGGACGCAGATGATGCCGCAATCCTTTACCGGCAGCTGCAGGACACTGCGCCACTGCAGTTTTTCCAATATACAGATGACGCCGACGGCCAAAATAATCTTACCAGAGGCAGTTTCCTGCCTGAGATGAACTGGCAATATTATCTGTTGCCGTTGCAACTCGAATCCCAATACCGCTTCGCTTCCGGGCGGGTGTTACTTAAGCCCGACCTAAGCCCTCTTAGAGATCAAGGGATCCATACACTCTGGCTCGCAGGATTACGCTTACTGCCTCTTTATCTGGCCCTGGCGTTAATCTTTGCCTTGATGATGGGCCGTCATAAACGCGTCCTCAAATATGCGGCAGAGTATTTAACCAAGATGTCCCAAGGCCAGTTTGATTCTCTGGCACAGAGCCGCTTTCGGGGTGAACTCAAGCCCTTGGGGCAAGCATTGGAGCAAAGTCGGCAGCTGTTCAAGCAGCAGTTTGACAAACTTGAGTCGGAAAATCTGACACTGAAGAAGCTCGCCTATGAAGATCCGGTAACCGGCTTTGGCACCCGCCAGCACTTCACCGAAAAACTGCAGCAACTGTCTCTTTCCGGCAAATCACAAATTGGAGTGTTAATCCTGGTAAAAGCCACTGAGCTTGGTCATATCAATCAACTGCACGGCCGTCAGGGCGGCGATGACTATCTTGCCCGTGTCGCGGTTTGTATTCGCCGGGCACTCCAGGGCTACAAAAACAGCGAAAGCTTTCGTATTGCCAGTACTGACTTTGCCATCTTTATCCCCTCAATTGTGCTGAAAGACGCGCAAACCTTTGCCACCCAGCTCAAGCGTGAGCTGGAAGAGTATCAAGCAGAACTGCAAACAGACTCCATTGCCCATACAGGTATAGTGGCCTACGCCAGCGACAAAGATCCCATGGGTATTCTCGCCATGGCCGATACCGCCGCCAACGTCGCGCAAACCTTGGGCCCTAATGCGGTGCAGTTCCAGGATAAGAATATGCTGGATGAAAAACTCGGGGATAACCGCTGGAAACTGGCCATTGAAGACTTGTTGAAGCGCCGGGCGCTCAAGTTTTACCAACAACCCATTCAACCCTGTCGCAGCGAGGTAGATGGTTATCGAGAGCTGCTGGCACGCTTTTACAACAGTGAAGGCAAGTTTCTACCTACAGCCACGGTGATCGCCATGGCCGAACGTCACGGCATGAGTCAGGAACTGGATAAACTGGTACTGCTCAGCGCCTTGAAACTACTGCAGAGCCTGCCAAACCTCAGCGGTAATATCGGCGTCAATCTGAGCCCGGGTTCAGCCTCCAAAGAAAACTTTATAGCCTGGGCCCGAGATCTGCTTTCCAAACACCCGAGATTGGCATCAAGGCTGGTGTTTGAGATCAATGAAGCAGGTATGCAGGGCAATCTGGCCGCCAGTCACAAGTTCGTTCGCGCCATGCACAGCGTCGGCTGCAGGGTATCGGTAGAACGCTTCGGCATGGGCTTTACCTCATTCAAATTCTTCCGAGAGGTGCGCCCCGACTACATCAAACTGGATCCCAGCTATACCCAGGCCATAGATGAAGACACCAATAACCAGTTCTTTGTCCGTATGTTGGTCGATGTGGCCCGTCGCAGTGGTGTCAGGGTGATAGCCTGCGGCATCGAGCGTCAGGAAGAGAAGATGGTGGTAGAGAAATTGCTGGTCGATGGCATGCAGGGCTTCTACATCGCCAAGCCACAACAGTTGGATCCCGCCGAAATGAACAGAAATTAATGCCATTTATGGCCAAATACGGGCGCAAAGAAGGTAAACCCTGCTTTCTATATGTTGTTTATGACCACTGAAACACTGATAATAACCGCTAAGAAATCACAACGCCTGTAATGAGATGAGTGAGTATCTCCTGTTGTTGATTGGCACTGTGCTGGTCAACAATTTTGTATTAGTGAAATTCCTTGGCTTATGCCCGTTTATGGGGGTGTCCAGCAAGCTGGAATCTGCCATAGGTATGTCCATGGCAACCACCTTTGTCATGACCTTGGCAGCCATTCTCAGCTATCTGGTCAACCAGTATCTGCTGCTGCCATTCGATCTGGGCTACCTGCGCACCATGAGCTTTATTCTGGTTATCGCCGTGGTGGTACAGTTCACCGAAATGGTGGTACAGAAAACCAGTGCGACTCTGCATAGGGCGCTGGGGATCTACCTGCCGCTTATCACCACCAACTGTGCCGTGTTGGGTGTAGCCCTGCTGAACATCAATGAAAACCACGATTTTATGCAGAGTGCCATCTATGGTTTCGGCGCTGCCGCCGGGTTTTCACTGGTGCTTATCCTGTTTTCGGCGATGCGCGAACGTCTGGCAGCGGCCGATGTCCCAGCGCCTTTCAAAGGCAGTGCCATCGCCATGATCACCGCCGGCCTGATGTCGCTGGCCTTCATGGGCTTTACCGGTTTAGTCAAATAGAGTTATGTCTTCCATGCTAATTGCAGTCATTTTATTGTCTCTGCTGGCGCTGGTATTCGGCGTTTTACTCGGCTTCGCCGCCGAGAAGTTTAAAGTTCAGGGCAATCCGATAGTGGATCAGGTCGAAGCCCTGTTGCCACAAACCCAGTGTGGTCAATGCGGCTACCCTGGTTGCCGCCCCTACGCCGAGGCCATAGCCAACGGCGAGAAGATCAATCGCTGCCCACCGGGCGGTACCGCCACCATGGAGAAACTGGCCGATCTTATGGGGGTCGATCCCGAGCCTCTCGATGCCAGTGTTGAAACCCAGGTCAAAAAGGTCGCCTACATTCGTGAAGAGGAATGTATCGGCTGTACCAAGTGTATTCAGGCCTGTCCGGTAGACGCCATTATAGGAACGGGCAAGCTGATGCACACAGTCCTGACCAGCAACTGCACCGGCTGCGATCTCTGTGTTGAACCCTGCCCCGTGGATTGTATCGATATGATCCCGGTGAAACAGGATCTGAAAACCTGGGACTGGCAGCTTAACGCAATTCCAGTGAAGTTGGTGGAAGAGGACAAGCCGTGCTGACATTACTCGAACAGTTGGATAAAGGAACTCAGTGGCGCCTGACCGGCGGAATTCATCCGCCGCAGATGAAAGACCTCTCCAATGGCAGCCCTATTGGGCGTCTACCGCTTGCCAGTGAATTCTTATTGCCCGTACCTCAGGTCGGTGACAGCGCCGTGCTCGAAGTCAAAGTCGGCGACAGAGTGCTCAAGGGCCAAGCGCTGACCCGCGGACTGAGCGCCATGTATCTGGCGGTGCATGCCCCCACCTCAGGCATCATTCGCGCCATAGAGCAAAGACCGAGCAATCACCCTTCTGCCCTGCCGGTATTGACCTGTGTGCTGGAAGCCGATGGCCAGGATCAAGCCATACATTTTGATCGGCAAGACCTCGCAGCATTGAGCCGCGAGCAGATCCTCAGCCGCATTCGCCAGGCCGGGATAGCCGGATTGGGCGGCGCCATGTTTCCGGCTCACATCAAACTCAACCCCGCCAGTGAGATTGAACTACTGTTGATCAACGGCGTGGAATGCGAGCCTTATATCAGCGCCGATGACAGATTGATGCGCGAACACGCCAGGGAAATTCTGGATGGTATTGAAATTGTTCACGGGCTGCTAAATCCCAAACGGGTAATTATCGCCATTGAGGATAACAAGCCCGAAGCCGTACAGGCGATGCAGCAGGCGCTTGATAGCTGCCACCTGCCGAAGGGAAGTATCAGGATCACTGTGATCCCGACCAAATACCCTTCCGGCGGTGAAAAGCAGCTGATCCAGATCATTACCGGGCAGGAAGTGCCTTCCGGCGCCATTCCGGCGCAACTTGGGATAGTAGTGCACAACGTAGGCACCGCCTTCGCCATTCGTGAAGCCGTTTGCCTGGGTAAGCCTCTCATAGAGCGGGTCGTCACAGTGACCGGCGGCAATATTCCAAAGCCGGGTAATTACTGGGTGCCACTGGGCACGCCCATAGCCCATATACTTGAGCAAAGTGGCTTCACCCCCAGCGGTCAGGATACCGTCATCATAGGCGGCCCCATGATGGGCCACACCTTACCCCTTATTAAGGTGCCGCTGCTCAAAGGCAGTAACTGTATTCTGGTGCCATCTGCCAGCGAGATCAGCCCTCCAGCCGAGGAGAAGGCCTGCATTCGCTGCGGTGAATGTGCTCAGGTGTGCCCGGCATCTCTATTGCCCCAGCAACTCTACTGGCACAGTAAAGCCGAGGAATATGACAAGGCCAGCGCCTACAACCTCAGAGACTGCATCGAATGTGGCTGCTGTAGTTATGTTTGTCCATCGGATATTCCTCTGGTGGAGTATTACCGAGTTGCCAAGGCGGCCATTAAGCGTAATCACGAAGAGAAACAGCTGGCCGAGCAGGCCAAGCAAAGATTCGATGCCAGGCTCAAACGGCTGGAGGCCGAGAAACAGGCCCGGGAAGCCAAAGCCAAGGCCGCAGCCGATAAGCGCCGCGCCGCCATGGGCAGTGGTGAGAAAGACGCCGTTGCCGAAGCCATGGCCAGGATTAAGGCGAAAAAAGCCGCTGAAGCCTCTGTAGTGGCCACCGAAAGCCCGGTAGAAAAAGCTGTCGAAACTGCCGACTCGGCAGTTATCCAGCCAAAGGTGGACAAGAGAAAGAGCGATGTCGCGGCAGCGATTGCCAGGGCCAAGGCCAAAAAGGCCGCTGCACAAGGCACTGTTCCTGCTGAAGAAGTTGCTGATACGACTACAGATAATGCAGCTGAAGGCACAACACCTGGCTCGGACAAGAAAGCTCAGGTCGCAGCCGCTATCGCCCGCGCCAAGGCGAAAAAGGCCGCTGCAGCCTCAGGGCAGGCCGAAACTAGCACTTGCGCCACTCAAGCTACAGCCGACGAAGCAAGCCAAACCGTAAGCGAAGATAGCAAGCAGGCTCGTATCGCGGCAGCGGTTGCCAGAGCCAAGGCCAAGAAAGCCGCGGCTGCATCTGAGTCAACGCCAGCAACGGATTTCGACGGAGGATCAGCACAAGGTGCCGAAGTAAACCAAGTCGCAAGCCAAGCAGCAAAACAAGCTACAAGCGATGACAGCAAGCAGGCTCGTATCGTGGCAGCGGTTGCCAAAGCCAAGGCCAAGAAAGCCGCGGCGGCGTCTGAGTCAGCTAAATCAATTGCGGCCGATGATAACGGTGGGGAACAAGCGCAAGCCGCCGAAGTAAACCAAGTCGCAAGCCAAGCAGCAAAACAAGCCACAAGCGATGACAGCAAGCAGGCTCGTATCGCGGCAGCGGTTGCCAAAGCCAAGGCCAAGAAAGCCGCGGCGGCAAGTGAACAACCACAGGACAAAGGCGCGGCAAATACGCCTGTTTCGGCTGAAAGTCGGCCTACAATCGAGTCGACAACCGCTACCGAGCCCACGTCCGCGGATAATACTCCGTCTGATGACAGTAAACAGGCGCGTATTGCCAGGGCAGTAGCCAAAGCCAAACAAAAGGCCAAAGAGAAGGCGCTCAGCGCACAGGAGAAAGATTGATATGGCGTTTAAAATAGCCTCCTCCCCCCATGTCAGCCGGCCGCTGCAAACCAGCACTGTGATGCAAAGGGTGCTGCTCTGCGCCCTGCCCGGCCTGGTAGTGCAGTGTGTATTTTTTGGTTGGGGCAGCCTTATTCAGGTACTGCTGGCCGTGATGGTTGCTTTGATTTCAGAGGCCGTCATCCTCAAGTTGCGTAAGCGCAAGGTACTTTCGACGCTGTCGGATAACAGCGCGGCTCTGACAGCAGTTCTTATCGGTATTGCCGTACCGCCACTCGCCCCTTGGTGGATGGTGGTGATAGGTACAAGTTTTGCCATCATCATGGTCAAACAGCTGTATGGCGGTTTGGGAAACAACCTGTTCAATCCGGCCATGGCCGCCTATGTGCTGCTGTTGGTGGCCTTCCCGGTACAGATGACCAGTTGGGTCGCACCGGCGACTGTTGCCCAGCACTCTCCGGATTTTCTCACCAGTTTGCAGGTGATTTTCGGCGCCAGCCAAGGCAGCGTTGCCGAGTACTTCCAGCTCGGTATCGATGGCGTCACCATGGCGACACCACTCGATACGCTGAAAACGGATCTATCTATGGGAATGACCACTACCGAGAGCCTGCAAAAACCAATTTTTGCCGGCACTATCAACAGTGGCTGGTTTTGGGTCAACCTGGCCTACCTGTGCGGTGGTCTGGCGCTGTTGAAGATGAAGCTTATCCGCTGGCATATCAGTGTCGGTGTATTGGCCTCGCTGTTTATCTGCAGCGGCTTTGCCTATGCGCTTGGGCCAGATACCCATGTCAGCCCGCTTATTCACCTGTTCAGTGGCGCCACCATGCTGGCGGCTTTCTTTATCGCCACGGATCCTGTAACCGCGCCGGCCAGCAATCAGGGCCGATTTATCTTCGGCGCCCTTATCGGCCTGGTGGTGTACCTTATTAGAAGCTTTGGGGGTTACCCTGACGCCTTTGCTTTTGCGGTGTTGCTGGCCAACCTGTGCGCCCCTTTGATCGACTACTATGTCAAACCCCGAGCCTATGGCCATCGCGCCGGACATTGATAGCAAGAGAGATAGACAGTGCAAAAATCCATGTTGAAAAATGGTCTGCTTTTGGGCCTGTTTGCCCTGATATGCACCGCGGTGGTGGCGGTTGTCAATGACAGTACCCGAGATGCGATCCTGGCGCAGCAAAAGTTGGAGCTCAGGCGCACCCTGGAGCAGATCATTCCCAGTGAACTCCACGACAATCCGCTCGAGGAAAGCTGCATTCTATTGCAGGATAAAGACGCCCTGGGCACAACTCAGCCTATGCCGGCTTATATCGCCACCCAAGATGCCCAGCCGGTCGCCATTGCCATCGAAACCATAGCGCCGGATGGCTACAATGGCGAAATACGCTTGATCATAGGTATCAAGACAGATGGCACTGTGCTTGGTGTTCGCACTCTGTCGCATCAGGAAACCCCTGGGCTGGGTGACAAGATTGAGCGCAAGAAATCTGATTGGGTGGACAGCTTTATCGGCAAAAAGCTTCAAGGCAGTGATGACAAGGCCTGGTATGTGAAAAAAGACGGCGGTGAAATCGACCAGTTTACCGGGGCGACCATTACCCCCAGGGCCTACGTCAAGTCGATGAGAAACACCCTGGCCTTCTTTGAAGCCAATAAGAAGACCATTTTTTCCCAATCACAGACATGTGAGGCAAGCCAATGAGTTTATATCGCGATATCGCCTGGCAAGGCTTGTGGAAAAATAACCCCGGACTGGTGCAGATGTTGGGACTCTGTCCCCTGTTGGCAGTGACCTCCACCTTTACCAACGCCTTGGGGCTTGGGCTCGCAACTGCGCTGGTGTTGATAGGTTCCAACACCACAGTATCCCTGGTGCGCAATTTTGTGCCCAAAGAGATCCGCATTCCCGTATTCGTAATGATTATTGCCGCACTGGTGACTGCCGTACAATTGCTGGTTAACGCATACGCCTATGGCCTATACGTTTCTCTCGGTATTTTCCTGCCACTCATAGTGACCAACTGTGTCATCATAGGCCGCGCCGAAGCCTTTGCCTCACGCAACTCACCAATGAGCGCCGCCTTTGATGGCTTAATGATGGGTATTGGCTTTACCTTGGTATTGATGGTGCTTGGCGGAGGCAGGGAAATACTGGGGCAAGGTACCCTATTTGACGGTGCAGAGCAGCTGCTGGGACCTTGGGCTGCGAGCCTGCGCATTGAAGTCTGGCAAGTAGACACTCCCTTCCTACTGGCAATGTTACCGCCCGGCGCCTTTTTGGGAATGGGTTTGCTGATTGCGCTGAAAAACGTGATCGACAAGAAACTCGCTGAGCGCCAACCCAGAGTGCAAACTGCCCCTGTGGAGCGCGCCAGGATCACCAAAGTCAACTGAGGTTATTGAGTGAACAAAGACAAGAGACGGGCGATACTCGAACGCCTGCGGGACAACAATCCTCATCCCCAGACAGAGCTGAATTATTCCAGCCCTTTTGAATTACTGGTTGCGGTAACGCTCTCGGCGCAGGCAACCGATGTCAGTGTCAACAAGGCCACTGACAAGCTGTTTCCGGTGGCTAATACCCCACAGGCGATTGCCGATCTCGGGGTTGAAGGGCTGAAGGAATATATCAAGACCATAGGGCTTTATAACAATAAGGCCATCAATGTGGTGGCACTGTCCAAGATCCTTGTAGAGAAGTACAACGGCGAAGTCCCCGAAAACCGCGAGGCGCTGGAGTCACTACCTGGGGTCGGTCGCAAGACCGCCAATGTGGTGCTCAACACCGCCTTTGGTTGGCCAACCATAGCCGTGGACACTCACATTTTTCGGGTCAGCAACCGCACCCGCTTTGCACCGGGGAAAAATGTGCAGGAAGTGGAAGATAAACTGCTCAAAGTGGTACCGGCCGAGTTCAAGGTTGACGTTCACCACTGGCTTATTCTTCACGGGCGCTATACCTGCATCGCCAGAAGGCCCCGCTGCGGCAGTTGTCTGATTGAAGATCTGTGTGAATTCAAAGAAAAAATCTATCCGGAAGATTAATCCAGAAACGACAATGCCGCCCCAAGGCGGCATTGGCTTACATATTCTTGCTCAGCGCCAATCAAAAAATCTGTACAATCATAGCGGCGAAAACGATTGCAATTACCAGGGTAGATCCAATAGCCATTTTCAATTCTGTAGTCATGCTTGTCTCCTGCATCCAGCTAAGATAGGGTTGACACCATTATTAATGAAGCAGACACAAATACCATGTTTATTTCATGGATTTGTGAACTGGCTATCAAGTTAACGGCGGCCGGAACCACTCTATTTGAGAGTGATTCTCACCTCCCCGGATCTCGCTTGATCATCCACGCTACGGAAGCTCAACTGGGTTTCCGTTATAGAACCAAAAGAGGTAGCAATGTCACAAGTTCTCCATACCATGCTCAGGGTCGGTAACCTTGAACGCAGCATCCACTTCTACACAGAAATCATGGGAATGAAGCTGCTGCGTCAATCAGAAAACCCTGAATATAAATATACCCTCGCCTTCGTCGGCTACGGCGAAGAATCAACCGGCCAGGCAGTCATAGAGCTCACCTACAACTGGGGAACAGAGCAATATGATATGGGTAATGCCTTTGGTCATATTGCCATAGGCGAAGAAGATATCTACGCCCGCTGTGACGCCATCAGCGCCGCCGGTGGCAAGGTTATCCGTGCCCCTGGCCCTGTTGCCGGCGGAACCACTAAAATCGCTTTTGTTGAAGATCCTGACGGTTACAAAATCGAGCTCATTCAAATGAGCTCGGCTGAGCACGGCTTGGGTTAAACAATCAGACATTAAAAAAGCGCCTGAAGGCGCTTTTTTTCATTCCATGATATGGCTTAGAACTTGTAAGTCACACCACCGTAGATTTGACGACCGATAGTGTCATAGACTTCAGGTACCGTACCCGCATCACTACCATTGGACACAAATGAAGGTTCTTCATCAGTTAAGTTCTTAACACCCAGTGAAGCTGTGAAGCCATCCGTGAAGTGATAAGTACCGACAATGTTGTGGTACATTACAGCATCAGCCTTTGCAACTGCAGTGAACGGTTTATCATTCTGATCGTAATCAGTATAGATATCATCCATCTTACCTATATAACGGTTGTAATACATCAAACTCCAATCGCCACGACTTGCCTGAATACTGAAGTTGTTACGAACTTCTGCATAAGCACCAAAGTTACCATCGATAGTACCGTCATAGGCAACGCCATCCTGCTCAAACTCCAGCAGATAGGTCAGATCGTTGTTGATTTTCCAATCCAGCCCCAGACCTTCAAAGCTGTAAGCCAGGTTGAAATCGATACCACTGGTATTCTGGCTACCCACGTTGGTCAGAGGGTTGGTCAGTTTAGACAAGTCTCCATTAGCTTCTATACCGAACTGTTTACATGCATCACCACTTTGACCACCTGTTTGTTGTTGCTCTTTAAAACAAGCATTCAAGCCTGCTTGAGCATCCAGACGGGTAATGGCATTGCTCACCCGGAAGCGCCAGTAGTCAAGTGTCAGAGACATACCATCGATAAAGCGTGGCGAGTAAACCAGACCGGCAGTGTAAGATTCAGACTCTTCCGGTTTCAGACCCGTATCTGAGGTGTAGTTAACCAGGATCTGTGGATCTTGTTCATTACCCCATGGATCATCCAGATAGTCATAAGACCCTGTGTTACCACCGTAGAGCTCGCTGACGTTTGGCGCCCGGAAACCGGTAGCCGCCACGGCGCGCAGCATCAAATCATCTGTGGCTTCATAGGTCAGACCTATCTTCCAGGTCGTTGCCTTGCCGAAAGTTGAGTAGTCATCGAAACGCAGGGCAAATTCACCGGTCAGTTTTTCAGTGAAAGGTACACTGACTTCCTGATAGATAGAGATAACGTCGTAATTACCATCAGTTGGGTCTTGCTGGGCGGCAGTACCTTCACCGGCAACAATCACAGGATCAGGGTTGTAATAACCGCTGTCGTAACGGTATTCGGCACCGATAGCGAAGCTGACTGGACCGGCACTCAGATCAAACAGCTCACCACTCAATACGCCGGCAACCACGTGTTGTTCATTACCACCATCATTGCGCTCGGTGAAGCCGATGTCATTGATGATCTCTTGAGTCAGCGGGGCACCACTGAGCCAGGCATCCAGATTGTTATAGACGGACTCTTCCATCTTTTTGGCATTGATGGAGTTTTCAACCCAGGTATCGGCCTTGTTTTTGCCATAAGTGTAGGAAAGATCCCAAGTCATACCTGTGTTGACATCGAGTGTGCCCTGCAGGCCAATAGAGGCGCGCAGAGTATCGATGTCCTGGTTGTAGATACGAGGGCCTACATCATTGGTACGGCGACGATAGTTAACACGGCCGGTTTTATCGGCCTTAATGCCGGCGTCCAGCATGGACTGATCCAACGTGATGCACTTGACCGGATCATCTGTTTGACCACAAACACCCAGCATAATATCAGCTGGCTGAGCGGCCATTTGCTGATCTGACTTACGCTTGGTGTACAGAATATCACCTGTCAGTACCAATTCATTGCCCAGCTCCTGGATCATGTTGGCAAACAGACTATAACGTTTACTAGGCGTCTGGAACCAGCTGTCTTGGGTGTAGTCGTAACCTGTGCTGCGCTTAACCCAGTTGCCGTTGGCATCTTTGACCATACCAGCCAGAGAGCCGGTTGGAATGAAGGAACTGGCGCCTGGTTCGGTCCAGTCACGGTCGCCCTGAATAACACCACGACGGTCAGAGTAAGCTGCACCAAAGGTATAATTACCGCCGTTGTCTGTGTTGAAACCGTACAGCAGGCTCAGTTCGCCGTTTTCACCGTCGCCCTTATCGGTTCCGCTGCCGTTGAAATCCAGCTGGAAGCCTTCAAAATCTTTCTTGGTGATGATGTTGACCACACCGGCAATAGCATCTGAGCCGTATACCGCCGAGGCGCCATCCTTAAGAATCTCTACCCGGGCAATCATCGCTACTGGGATTGAGTTCAAGTCCACTGCACTATCTGCGCCTGAGCCTGAGTTCACCATACGGCGGCCATTGAGCAGTACCAGAGTACGTTCGGCACCCATACCACGCAGATCAACCTGAGCCGCGCCATCGGCACCATTGTTGGTGGTTGAACCTACAGCCGCACCGGCCATAGAGGTCTGAGCCTGCAGCAGTTGGTCAACAGAAGTGAAGCCTTCTGCACGAATGGCATCGGCACTGATCACTGTCACTGGAGAAGCGGTTTCCATATCCTGACGCTGGATACGTGAACCTGTTACTTCGATACGTTCTACCTTGGCACCGTCTTCTGCGGCGTAAGCCACCTGAGACACAGATGCAGCTCCCGTTGAAACCGCAGCAAACAGAGCCAGTCTGACTGCGCCAGTCAGCTTATTGGTTCTTGTCATTTTAAACTCCCTTACTTCCTGGTTTGTTTTTATTTTCACCGCGCTTATTAACACGGCGTTGCCAAGATACTGTCGCCTCGTTTCAACATCGTCAATAACAGGATTTTAATCTGACAAATCCGCTAATGTTTAATTTATGTTTATTTTTTGTTTTGCTTAATGACAAATAGAACCCGCCTATCCTATAGCGAATAGATATGCAGCCAATTACCGGGAGTTGTTAAAAAATAAACTTTGATTTCTTGTTAATTCTCAACATATTAATTAACATTGCCCATCTCAAAAAGTGTGACATCCATCACATTTTTAATTGTTTCCACACTGATACATCACAGTAAAAAGTCGAAATTTTTCTCAATACAATTCCCTGCCTTGAATCATCGTAAACGCCTTAATTGCATATACAGCAAGCCTGACCAGTCACATTTGGTAAGTAATAAAACGATACAGATAATACATTTGTTGCAACATTGTTTTATTTTGAGGTTACCCCAAACTGCTTTGGTAGTCTTTTATGCTGCAAACAACAGGATTCAATCGGAAGATAAGTGGTCAATAAAACAAAAATCAGAGTAGATTGTTAAAATGAAATGTAATTTAAGATGATGACACCTATCGAAGATAGGCGCGCAAAAACGGGCAGAAAAAAAGGCCGGAATATATCCGGCCTCATCTTTTAAATGCTTAAAGGTACTGAAATTGACCTTAGGCTTCATCCTGCTTGTACTTGGCAGCAGTGTCCTTGATCAAGGTCTGTAACTCACCTTTTTGGTACATCTCGGTCAGGATATCGCAACCACCGACCAGCTCACCTTCAACCCACAACTGAGGGAAAGTTGGCCAATTGGCATACTTGGGCAGTTCAGCACGGATATCAGGATGCTGCAAAATATCAACAAACGCGAACTGCTCGCCGATATTGATCATGATTTGAGCCACCTGAGAGGAAAAACCACAGCTGGGTAATTTGGGCGAACCTTTCATGTAAAGGATGATGGGGTTTTCAGCGATTTGCTGCTTAATTTTTTCAACAGTTTCCATTTACGTTCCTGAGTACGACACTATATTTGATTCACTATTGTACGCGAGAGAAACGCAGAACAAAATCACACTATTTGTAAGGTTATTTAGTCATTTGATTTTTCAATGATGTCAATCTGCTCAATCACTCAAACAATGATTCACTTCACAAATTTTATCGGTACAATAGGTGGTAGTGAGCAAGTCTGAAAATGATAAACCAAGTCCATGGAGAGATACTAATGGCTTTCGAATTACCTGCATTACCATATGCCAAGAACGCACTGGAACCCCACATTTCTCAGGAAACCATCGAATACCACTACGGTAAGCACCACAACACTTACGTGGTTAAGCTGAACGGTCTGATCGAAGGCACTGAATTTGCCGGCAAGACCCTGGAAGAGATTGTAAAAACCTCCAGCGGCGGTATTTTCAACAACGCCGCTCAGGTTTGGAACCACACTTTTTACTGGAATTGTCTGGCGCCTAACGGCGGCGGCGAAGCCACCGGTGCTGTAGCCGAAGCTATCAATGCTGCTTTTGGTTCTTTTGAAGCCTTCAAGACTCAGTTCACTGAGTCTGCTGTCAACAACTTTGGTAGCGGCTGGACCTGGCTGGTTAAAAAGGCTGATGGCACTGTCGCTATCGTTAACACCAGCAACGCGGCCACTCCGCTGACTGATGCTTCAGTGACCCCACTGCTGACCGTTGACGTTTGGGAGCACGCTTACTACATCGACTACCGTAACGTTCGCCCTGACTACATGGCGCACTTCTGGCAGTTGCTGAACTGGGACTTTGTTAACCAAAACTTCGCCGGTTAATAATACTCAAACTGAGTGCCTGAAAAGGAGCCTTATGGCTCCTTTTTTATTGCCCATAAGCACTCTCCCACAAGCCGACCGCACATCAACAAGCTCACCCTCCGGCAGCAATTCACAAGTGCAACTATTGCTTTTGCAACTATTTGCCTTTGTTTTTATTTATGTTTTTTGACATGAAGCATGAATTAGTGTCTAAGATTAATGGTAGGCAACTGCTAAAGACAGTTCCCTTCCCAGACATATTTGGCGTTTCAGGGGGTTTAAAATGGGCATATTTGAGCACTACCAACAGCGCTATGAGAAGAAACTCGATGAAGAATACACATTACAGGAGTTTCTTGATATCTGTAAGCAAGATCGCAGCGCCTACGCTTCGGCTGCAGAAAGACTGCTTATCGCCATCGGCGAGCCGGAAGTGGTCGACACTTCCAAGAATCAGGTTCTGAGCCGGATATTTTCCAACCGCTTAATATCTCGCTATCCCGCGTTTAAAGACTTCTACGGCATGGAAGATGCCATAGAGCAGATAGTCTCCTACCTTAAACACTCGGCCCAAGGGCTGGAAGAATCCAAGCAGATCCTCTATCTGTTGGGACCTGTCGGAGGCGGTAAATCTTCGCTGGCAGAGAAGCTCAAGGCTTTGATGCAGCAAGTCCCCATCTATATTCTTAGCGCCGATGGAGTCAGAAGTCCGGTCAACGACCACCCTTTCTGCCTGTTTGATGCCGAGGAAGATGGCAAGTTGCTGCAGGAAGAATACCAGATCCCGACCCGTTACCTGCGCAGCATAATGTCGCCCTGGGCGGTCAAGCGCTTGCATGACTTTGGCGGCGATATCTCCCGCTTCCGGGTTGTTAAGGTATTCCCTTCGGTGCTGGATCAAATTGCCATTGCCAAGACTGAACCCGGTGATGACAACAACCAGGATATCTCTTCTCTGGTGGGCAAAGTCGACATTCGCCAACTGGAGCACTTTGCCCAGAATGATGCCGATGCCTACTCCTATTCAGGAGCACTGTGCCGTGCCAACCAGGGTTTAATGGAGTTTGTGGAGATGTTCAAGGCGCCGATCAAGGTGCTGCACCCACTGCTGACCGCCACTCAGGAAGGTAACTATAACGGTACCGAAGGCTTATCGGCCCTGCCTTTTAACGGCATTATTCTGGCTCACTCCAACGAGTCTGAATGGAGCAGCTTTAAAAATAATAAAAACAATGAAGCCTTCCTCGACCGTGTTTATATCGTTAAGGTGCCTTACTGTCTGCGCGTGTCAGAAGAGATCCAGATTTACCGCAAGCTTATCGCCAATTCAGAACTGACCAAGGCGCCCTGTGCTCCAGGCACACTGGAGACCTTGGCTCAATTCAGCGTGCTCTCAAGGATCAAAACCCCGGAGAACTCCTCTGTCTACTCCAAGATGCGGGTCTATGACGGTGAAAGCCTCAAGGATACCGATCCCAAGGCCAAGTCTTACCAGGAATATCGAGACTATGCCGGGGTCGATGAGGGGATGCACGGACTGTCGACCCGCTTCGCGTTCAAAATCCTCTCCAAGGTCTTTAACTTCGACCATTCTGAAATTGCCGCCAACCCGGTGCATCTCTTCTATGTACTGGAGCGGCAGATAGAGCAAGAGCAGTTCCCTTCCGATACCGCAGAAAGATATATGGAGTTTTTGAAGGGCTATCTGATCCCTAAATATGTTGAGTTTATCGGTAAGGAGATCCAGACCGCTTACCTGGAATCTTATTCGGAATATGGTCAGAACATCTTCGACCGCTATGTCACCTATGCCGACTTCTGGATCCAGGATCAGGAATACAGAGACCCGGAAACCGGCCAACTGTTTGACCGGGCCGCACTCAACGCCGAATTGGAGAAAATTGAAAAGCCGGCCGGGATAAGTAATCCCAAAGACTTCCGCAATGAGATAGTCAACTTTGTGCTCAGGGCAAGGGCCAATAATGATGGCAACAACCCGCAATGGACCAGCTATGAGAAACTCAGAACCGTGATAGAGAAGAAGATGTTCTCAAATACCGAAGATCTCCTGCCGGTCATTTCTTTCAACGCCAAGACCTCCACAGACGATCAGCGCAAGCATGATGATTTCGTCAACCGTATGATGGAGAAAGGCTACACCAAGAAACAGGTGCGCCTGTTGTCCGAGTGGTACTTACGGGTACGTAAGTCCTCATAGCTGTGCCCTTTCCGGGGCTTTCGGGCCCCGGTATTTGCTTTGGGAGGTGCGTATGGCGAACTTTATCGACAGGCGGTTGAATGCCAAAGGAAAGAGCACGGTTAACCGTCAGCGGTTTATTAACCGTTATAAACAACAAATTAAAAAAGCGGTCAGTGATGCCGTCACTCACCGTAGCGTCACAGATGTCGACAAGGGAGAAAAAATCAGTATCCCCACCAAGGACATCAGCGAACCCGTATTCCATCAAGGTCGCGGCGGCGTCCGTGAGCGAGTGCATCCGGGCAACGACCAATTTACCCGCGGCGACAAGATAGACAGGCCTCAGGGCGGCGGCGGTGGTGGCAGCGGCAAGGGCGATGCCTCGGACTCAGGCGAGGGTCAGGATGACTTTGTATTTCAAATCTCCAAAGATGAGTACCTCGAGCTCTTGTTTGAAGATCTAGAGTTGCCCAACCTGCAGAAAAACCGCCTGAACAAACTGGTGGAATATCAAACTTACCGAGCCGGTTATACCAATGATGGTGTGCCCTCAAATATCAATATCGTCCGCTCTTTGAGATCCTCTCTGGCGCGGCGCACCGCCATGTCCGCAGACAAGAAACGGCGACTGCATGAACTGGAAAACGAACTGGCAGAGTTGGAAAACACTCCGGGTGCCAGTGCCGAGCGGATATTGCAGCTCAAAGAGGAGATTGAAGAGCTTAAACAGCGCATCGCCAAGGTGCCCTTTATCGACACTTTCGATCTGCGCTACAACAACTTTGCCAAGCGGGAAGTGCCCACCAGTCAGGCGGTGATGTTCTGTCTTATGGATGTCTCCGGCTCCATGGATCAGGCCACCAAGGATATGGCGAAACGCTTTTATATATTGCTGTACCTGTTTCTGACCCGCACTTACAAGAATCTTGAGGTCGTTTATATCCGTCATCATACCCAGGCCAAAGAAGTGGATGAACACGAGTTTTTCTACTCTCAGGAGACGGGCGGCACCATAGTCTCCAGTGCACTGAAACTTATGCACGAAATTCAACAGGAGCGTTATCCGGCCAATGAATGGAATATCTATGCCGCCCAGGCATCCGATGGTGACAACTGGGCCGACGATTCGCCCACCTGTTATCAGATCCTCGAAACACAACTGCTGCCCGTAGTGCGCTATTTCAGCTACATAGAAATCACCAACAGGGCACATCAGACGCTCTGGCGTGAATATGAAACCCTGCAAAAACAATTCGACAATATGGCGGTACAACATATTCGTCAGGCAGAGGATATCTATCCCGTGTTCAGAGAGTTGTTCAAGAAGCAGGCGGTTTAGGGGGAAGCGATTATGAGCAAAAAGAAAACACGCCAGCCATTGAGTGACGGGCCTGAATGGACTTTTGAGCTGCTGGAAACCTATGAAAAGGAAATCGCCCGGGTCGCGGGGCATTATCGTCTGGGGACCTATCCCAATCAGATAGAGGTGATCACCGCCGAGCAGATGATGGACGCCTACGCCAGCATAGGCATGCCCATAGGGTATACTCACTGGTCCTTCGGTAAGCGTTTTATCGAAACCGAGCAGGGTTACAAGCGCGGCCAGATGGGGCTGGCCTATGAGATAGTCATCAACTCCAACCCCTGTATCGCCTATCTGATGGAGGAAAACACCCTCACCATGCAAGCCTTGGTGATAGCTCACGCCTGCTTTGGCCACAACAGTTTCTTCAAAAACAACTACCTGTTCCGCACCTGGACAGATGCCGGCTCCATCATTGATTACCTGGTCTTTGCCAAGCAATACATCAGTGAATGCGAGCGTAAATATGGCATAGATGAGGTGGAAAACCTGTTGGACTCCTGCCACGCCTTGATGAATTATGGCGTCGACCGCTACAAGCGCCCAACAGAAATTTCGTTTCGTGAAGAGCAGGCACGCCAGAAAGAGCGCGAGGCCTATCTGCAAACCCAGGTCAACGATCTCTGGCGCACCATCCCCTCACAGCAGACCAAGGAGGAAGCCAAACAACGAAAACACTTCCCGTCAGAGCCACAGGAAAACATTCTCTACTTTATCGAGAAGCATGCACCGCTGCTGGAGCCCTGGCAACGGGAGTTGGTGCGTATCGTACGCAAGATGGGGCAGTATTTTTACCCGCAACGCCAGACCCAGGTGATGAACGAGGGCTGGGCCACCTTCTGGCATTACACCCTGCTCAACCACCTCTATGACGAAGGTCTGGTTACCGACAGATTTATGTTGGAGTTTTTACAGAGTCACACCAATGTGGTGGCTCAGCCCCCCTACAACAGCCCTTATTACAACGGCATTAACCCCTATGCCCTGGGGTTCAATATGTTCTGCGACATTCGCCGTATCTGCGAACAGCCAACAGAAGAGGATAGATATTGGTTCCCGGATATCGCCGGCAGCGATTGGTTGAAAACGCTGCATTTCGCCATGGAAAACTTCAAGGATGAAAGCTTCATCAGCCAGTATCTTTCCCCCACCATCATCCGCAAGTTCAAGCTGTTTGGTGTGCTCGATGATGAAAGCAAAAACTATCTGTCGGTATCTGCCATTCATGATGAACAGGGATACCGGGAGATCAGGCAAATTTTGTCTTCACAATATAACCTGTCCAATAATGAACCCAATATTCAGGTTCATAATGTCATGGTCAATGGCGATCGCTCGCTGACACTGAGGTATATCCCCAGCAAGGGCATCCCTCTGGCAGACAGTTGCCGGGAAGTACTCAAACACCTGCACCGTCTTTGGGGCTTTGATGTCACTCTGGAGCAGAAAGAAGATGATGGCGAGATAAGAGTACTGGCCTCGTGCCCGGACAGAAGCGAATTGATCTAGGCAGCTTTGGTCATAGAAAACCCTGGATAATAAAAAAGACCGCTAATAGCGGTCTTTTTTATTATGTGCCAACGGACCATCGGCAACTATTGATTGTCCTGGGCCATCTCCAGCGGCATGGCATCGCGCAGTTTCTGCCACATAATGCCACTGTCGATACCGTAAGCGCGCATCAAAGCAGGCACCTGGGTATAGTTTTTATCTTTAGCCAGGATTTCAAGCTTTTGATAGAAGGCCAGTGCCAAGGCTCTTGCTTCCTGACTACTGAAGTAGTAGCGCCCGACTCTGGCATACAGTCCCTTGAAACCATTGAGGATCAGCACGTACAGCGGGTTACCTGATGAAAACGCCAAGGTGTGATGCAACTGGTAATCAAATTCGGCATAGGCCTCGGCATCATCTTCCAGCTCGTGAATTTTTGACAACACTTCCACCGCCGTCTCTGGATTATGCCGCAGTGCGCCACGGAAGTAGATGGCACTGACATTGGTTCTGGCCGACAGCAGTTGGTCAACCAATACCGGGAAACCTTCGGGATTAAGATCGGCAATGGTCTCCAAAATATTCAGGCCAGAGGTTTCCCAGAAATTATTCACCCGGGTGGGTTTGCCATGTTGAATCGTCAACCAACCGTCACGGGCCAAACGCTGCAGCACTTCCCTGAGTGTTGTACGGGTCACACCTATCAGCTCTGATAATTCCCGCTCCGCAGGAAGTATGGAGCCGGGGGGAAATTTATTTTCCCAAATTGAACGCACTATATATTTCTCTGCAAAACTTGCAGGTCCTTTGGCATTGATTATCATCAGCCCGGTTTTCCGATTGTTAGCATTATTCTGGCCACAGATCATACCAGAGCGACGAAAAATGAAAACCACCAGATCACTGACGAAAAATTCTACCCTGCCAAGCTCTCAATAACTGCTATAAAAGTGACCAGGTTCAAATCAGTTGTCACTGAATTTTGCGTTAGAGATCCGCTTTTTGAAATCCCTGTATACCCTAATCATTACATTGAGTTTATCTTTAGGCTAGACTGAACTACGCAAATTTTACCGTTCGTCAACCAAAGACGTAACTACCACACTTAATAACAGATTCACTTATAACAGATTAGAGAGGAAGACATGCCTGCTACACCGATTCAGGCTTTTATGAGTAACTTCTTGGGCAACTCGCCCAAGTGGTACAAGCTTGCGATACTGATTTTTCTTATCATCAACCCGATACTCTTCAGTATCAACCCCTTTGTTGCGGGCTGGTTTTTGGTCGTGCAGTTTATCTTCACTCTGGCCATGGCGCTTAAATGCTATCCTCTGCAACCCGGTGGTTTATTGGCGATTGAGGCCGTGTTTATCGGTATGACCAGTCCCAGCCAGGTACTGCACGAGATTGAAGCCAACCTCGAAGTACTGCTGCTATTGGTATTCATGGTGGCCGGTATCTACTTTATGAAGCAATTGCTGCTTTATGTATTTACCAAGATGATCACCAAGGTGCGTTCCAAAATGGTCGTATCCCTGATGTTCTGTGTTGCCTCAGCCTTCCTGTCTGCGTTCCTCGATGCCTTGACTGTTATTGCGGTTATCATCGCTGTAGCAGTCGGTTTCTACTCCATCTATCATAAGGTCGCATCCGGTAAAGATTTCAGCGCCGATCATGACCATACCTCTGACGGGAATGACCAGCTTAACGCCCAGGAGTTGGAAGACTTCCGGGGCTTCCTGCGTAACCTGTTGATGCACGCCGGTGTCGGTACTGCCCTCGGTGGTGTGTGCACCATGGTAGGTGAGCCGCAAAACCTGATCATCGCCGCCCAGGCTAACTGGCAGTTCTCTGAATTCGCCTTGCGGATGTCACCTGTGACTGTACCCGTATTCTTTGCCGGTATCCTCACCTGTGTCTTGGTGGAAAAATTCCGTATCTGTGGTTATGGCGCCCAACTGCCAGACGCTGTACACAAAATTCTGGTGGAATTTGCCGCCCATGAAGATGCCCACAGAACCAGCAAAGATAAGATGAAGCTGGTTATCCAGGCTCTGGTCGGTGTATGGCTGATTGTCGGTCTGGCCTTCCACCTGGCATCGGTTGGTCTTATCGGTCTTTCAGTTATCATCCTGACCACAGCCTTCAACGGTATTACCGATGAGCACGCTCTGGGTAAAGCCTTCGAAGAAGCCCTGCCCTTTACCGCTCTGCTGGCAGTATTCTTCGCCGTGGTGGGTGTGATTATTGACCAAGGCCTGTTTGCTCCTGTTATTCAATGGGCTCTCGGCTTTGAAGGCAATATGCAGCTGGTTATCTTCTATGTTGCCAATGGCTTGTTGTCCATGGTCAGTGATAACGTGTTTGTGGGTACCGTTTATATCAACGAGGTGAAAGCCGCGCTGATTGATGGCCAAATCACCCGCGATCAGTTTGACCTGCTTGCCGTTGCCATCAACACAGGAACCAACCTGCCATCAGTGGCTACCCCTAACGGTCAGGCGGCCTTCCTGTTCCTGCTGACTTCCGCTCTGGCTCCCCTCATTCGTCTCTCTTATGGCCGCATGGTATGGATGGCACTGCCTTACACTATCGTGTTGTCCATTGTTGGTGTACTGGCAATTGAGACAGGTTTCCTGGAGCAGATGACCCAATACTTCTACGACTCAGGCATGATCCTGCACCACAGTGCCCAGGAAGTACTGGGTAAGGGTGCGGCCGTAGGCCATTAGTCTATGTATTGACTGAACCTTTTGGTTTCAGTAGAGTCCAAAAAACGCCCCTCTAGGGCGTTTTTTTATGGGTGTCATATCCATCTGAGGAGTTACCCCACCTCGCCTTGGACTGATGGGTAATCAATGGAGAATAGTTTTGACAGCAATGATACGTTTCGCCCACTCCCGCATGGCCTGGGGAATTCTGGCGCTCAGCGCCCTGTCTCTGGAGCTGGCTGCGTTGTACTTTCAACATGTGATGCACCTCGAGCCTTGCGTCATGTGTATCTACCAGCGTTTGGCCGTATTGGGATTGCTGCTGGCCGGCATCATAGGCTTTCTTGCGCCGAGTGTACGTCCAGTGCGACTTGTGGCGGCCTTGCTGTGGGGGATAAGCGCCAGTTGGGGGCTGAGATTGGCCATTGAACTCAACGATATGCAGCAAAACCCTTCGCCTTTTTCCACCTGTTCATTCCTGCCGGACTTCCCCTCCTGGATGCCACTGCATGAATGGCTGCCTTCGATATTTATGCCAACAGGCATGTGCACCGATATTCCCTGGAGCTTTATCGGCATCACTATGTCGCAGTGGATGATTGTTGCTTTTGCCACATATCTGGTAGCACTGCTGCTCTATGTTGTACCTATTCTGAGCAAGGGCCGTAACTAGGTATTCAATTCAAGCTAGCGGGTTTCCTATGAGCATAAAAAAGCCAAACAATCGTGTTTGGCTTTTTACTCTTGATGCCTGGATGACATCAATCCAAGTCCTTCAGTGGCCAGAGTACAATATGATCTTCAAGATCGCGCACTTTACTCTCGCAAAGCGTCTTGCCCTTCACCGACATCCCTACTTCGTGCATGGCATCCTTGGAGCCGGTCAAAAGTGGGTGCCAGGAAGGCAATGGCCGCCCCAGATACAGACGCCGATAAGCACAACTATCCGGCAGCCAGTCCAGCTCACCGATATTCGTCGCCGTCACCGCGGTGCACAGAGGCACAAATTCAAAGCGTTTTTCATAGTGAATGCAGCTGCAGTCTATATCAGACAACAATTTGCAGGCCGCATTGGTATAGTAAAGCTCATCGGTTTCATCATCGATGAGCTTATTGAGACAGCATTTCCCACAGCCATCACAGAGAGACTCCCACTCATCCGGAGTCATTTCGGCCAGGGTCTTGGTTAACCAGAAGGACATAAATTTGTTGGTTCGTTCTTGAAAGCTTGCGTGATGGCTATTTTACACTATTTCCGGGGTGGATACTTGATCCGCTCGGAAAGATAAGCCGCCGCCAAAGCGAAATAGTCTGAATTTTGCCAGCTTCGCAAGGCGCGGTAGTTCTGGTATACCAGATAGTGCCTTCCTGTGACACCATCTGGCATGATCAATGAAACTTGCATATCGGTCCGGCCAGGCAGATCGCCGCCATCGTAACGACGAACGCCCAACTGCTGCCAATGGCTGAAACTCGCCTGATAATCCACCCCGAGTTGGCTGTTCTCTATGGACTCGGGCGCTTTGACCTGGCGTCCCCAGGTTTGGGTGTCATCCCAGCCCGTTTGCTGCAGGTAGTTGGCCACAGATGCCAAGCCATCGGCAAAGCTGTTCCAGATATCGATCTTGCCATCACCGTCGCCGTCGCTGCCGTATTGCAGATAGGCGCTTGGCATCAATCCTAAAGGCCCCATGGCACCGGTACTCGAGCCCTTGAGCTCGTTAAAGTCGAGCGATTGTGACGCGAGAATTTTCAGCGCCGCAAAAAACTCATCGCGGTAAACCTCTTGTCCCTCATAGGCCAGTGACGCCGTCACGGAAAGCACAGGATAACCGCCCTGCTGATTGCCAAAATCCGACTCGAGCCCCCAAAGGGCCAGAATAAACCTGGGCTGCACCCGATATTGTTTACCAAGTTTGACCAGCAGCGGTCGATATTCTTCGGCCAGAACCCGACCCTTTACCACCATCTCCTCACTGATCGCCTTAGGGATATAGTGCTCCAGATCCTTTGGCGGTTCGGGGGCTGTCTTGTCATCATTGGAGGCTTTTTTAAACAGTTTTATCTGGCTGAAGGCTTTATCCAATATGAGTTGATCTATCCCTTGCGTTGCTGCGTCCTGTTTCAATTTATCAAGATACTGCTCAAAACTGCTTTCGGTCGCTGCACAGACATTGGTCAGCGACGCGCCCAGCAGCGAAATAAACACCAGGGAAAGTCTATCCATAAAACGCGTTATTCCTTAAGCAGAATGATCATCCAGGCCCTTGCTGCGTCTCAGCTCCTTCAGCATATCCACCTGCGGTGGCGGCAATTGCAAATAATAGCCCTTTTCCGCCAGTTCTGCTTTGACCTTGTTGATATCGGCGATACCCAGTTGCTGCCTTTTCTGCAGCGGCAACAGCATTACCAGTTGTGGCGGCCCAAATACCTGCATCAAGGGAGCAGGTACATCATCAAACTGGCCTTTCTTGTTGACGAATAAATAGGTGTCGGCTTTTTTCAGGCTCTTATAGACAGCACAGATCATAATTGTATCAATTTCCATGGGTTCAAACTTGCCACTCATCGGGGCACACTATAACATGGACGCCTTGGAATATAACGCTGTCACGCAATCTGACTGCTCATTTTCTGGAGAATGACGCCGGGATGCCAAAACCTAGTCTAGAGCTAAAGGGCTCTTCTTTTACGCTCTCTGTACTTCATATCAATACCCCAGATCTGGACGCCCTTTTTAAAGAGCTCGATGGCAAGCTCGCCCAGGCTCCCCAGTTTTTCCTCAATGCCCCACTGGTGCTCAACTTAAGTCAGGTCAACGGCACAGACATAGATCTCAAAGGGCTGCGCCAGGGACTGACCGAAAGACAACTGGTGATAGTTGGTGTGACTGCCGCCAATAAGGCACTCAATGAAGCCGCCAAGGCGCAGGGATTGGCCAGCATCAAAGCCGGGAAACAGTCGGAATTGCCACCGCCGCCCCCGAGAGTCACCAAGATAGTCAAACAAAACGTGCGCTCCGGGCAACAAATCTATGCCAAAGACGGTGATTTAATCGTTTTTGGTGCAGTAGGGAATGGCGCAGAAGTCATTGCTGATGGTAGCATTCATGTATACGGGGCACTGCGTGGTAAGGCAATGGCGGGAGCCAGCGGTGATAAACATGCCGTGATCCTGGCCCAGTCCATGGAAGCTGAACTGGTTTCGATTGCGGGACAGTACTGGTTGACTGAAAACCTGCAGCAACACTGTACCGCCAAGAGTGGTTGTATCAGGCTCAGCGGTGAGTCATTAATCGTTGAATCGCTGCCCGGATAAGGCAGATGGAAAGGATAAAATAGAACATGGCACAAATTATTGTTGTCACCTCAGGTAAAGGCGGTGTGGGCAAAACCACATCGAGCGCGGCTATCGCTACCGGCTTGGCGCTTAAAGGACACAAGACTGTTGTTATCGATTTTGATATCGGCCTGCGTAATCTGGATTTGGTCATGGGCTGTGAGCGTCGGGTTGTTTACGACTTTGTCAATGTCATCAACGGCGAGTCCAATCTGAACCAAACGCTGATCAAAGATAAACGCTGCGATAAACTGTTCGTTTTACCGGCTTCCCAAACCAGGGACAAAGATGCCCTGACCAAAGAAGGTGTCGGCAAGGTACTTGATGATTTGAGCAAAGACTTTGACTACATCATCTGTGACTCTCCGGCAGGTATTGAAACCGGCGCCATGATGGCACTCTATTTTGCCGATATCGCCATAGTGACAACCAACCCTGAGGTCAGCTCGGTCAGAGACTCAGACAGGATCCTTGGTATGCTGCAAAGCCGTAGCCGTCGTGCCGAGCAAGGGCTTGAGCCCATCAAGGAATATCTGCTGCTGACTCGCTACTCCCCTGCCAGAGTGAAAACCGGCGAAATGCTCAGTGTGGAAGATGTGCAGGAAATTCTCGCAATACAACTGCTCGGAGTTATTCCTGAGTCTCAGGCAGTGCTCAAGGCTTCCAACTCAGGGGTGCCGGTGATCATAGATCACGACAGCGATGCCGGACAGGCCTACGAGGACACAGTGGCTCGTCTGCTGGGTGAAGAGCTTCCGCTGCGCTTCGTCGCGGAAGAGAAGAAGGGATTCCTTAAACGAATATTTGGTAGCTAAATTATGTCATTACTCGATTATTTCAGAAGCAGCAAGAAAAGCAGCACCGCGGCAACCGCCAAGGAACGTTTGCAGATCATCGTTGCCCATCAACGCGGCGAGCGCGGGGCACCGGATTACTTTCCGCAGATGAAGCAGGAGATAATTGAAGTGATCCGCAAGTATGTGCACATCTCCGAAGAGCAGGTATCTGTGCAGCTGGATCAAAACGATGACAACCTGTCGGTACTCGAGCTCAATGTAACTCTGCCGGACCGCCCTTGAGGCAAGCTTTTTCGATAAAAAGCAAAGGGGCTCAAGAGCATACATTTGAAGCCAAAGTATGAATAAAGTATCTATGTAAAATAAAGCATCTATGTAAAGTACTGCTGCAGTCACAAAAAGGCGCCCAAGGGCGTAATGCCGATCAGTTAAGACAGATCGCTTGACGATCTCACTGAAAGGATCAAAATCCGATGACCCCATGTCATCGGATTTTTTTATGCAACTTTCAGAAGCTTTGGCGCGTACTCATATCAACCGTCTTACCGAATTCACCTGTCTGGCCGATGTACTTGAGCCCGATTTAATTCAGTCGTGCCTTGATTCACATGGTGTTGCCAGTTTAAGGCGACGTAAGTTACCTATGGATGCCATGATTTGGGCGGTGATTGGTATGGCTCTGTTCAGAGGCGAATCCGTCCGCTCTCTCATCAATAAGCTTGATATCGTCTTACCTCAAGAGGTGGATTACGTTGCGCGCAGCGCTGTCACGCAAGCGCGCAAGCGGCTGGGCTCCGACGTTGTTCGAGATGTGTTTAAGCGAAGTGCCAAGACCTGGCATGAAAGAGCAGAGCATCCTCATTGGTGTGGACTCAATCTCTATGGGGTCGATGGTATCGTATGGCGAACACCTGATAGTGAGCAAAACAATCAGG
>NZ_JBKORJ010000013.1:0-2374 GCF_047314585.1 Shewanella sp. BJSY2023SW005 | reverse complement strand
GAGCACAGCCAAGAATACCGGTCGCTTAGCTCAGCCGGGAGAGCACCTCCCTTACAAGGAGGGGGTCACTGGTTCGATCCCAGTAGCGACCACCACATTTCAAAGCAACAGCTTTCTGAATTTAGGAATGAATTTATCAAATACATCCCTGTATTTGACCCTAACGGGCCGCGCTAAAGCGCGTTTAAAATTTGTTCCATACAATTTTATGTCTGGTGACAATAGCATTGTGGTCCCACCTGATCCCATCCCGAACTCAGAAGTGAAACGCAATCGCGCCGATGGTAGTGTGGGGTCTCCCCATGTGAGAGTAGGTCATCGCCAGACGCCCAATTTCTGATTTTTACTTTAGATAAAGTGAAATCAAAGTTGAATTCGCTGATATGGCTCAGTCGGTAGAGCGCATCCTTGGTAAGGATGAGGTCCCCAGTTCGATTCTGGGTATCAGCACCATATTCAGCTGCTAGGCACTAAATAGCAGCAACAAAATTTGTCTGGTGACAATAGCATTGTGGTCCCACCTGATCCCATCCCGAACTCAGAAGTGAAACGCAATCGCGCCGATGGTAGTGTGGGGTCTCCCCATGTGAGAGTAGGTCATCGCCAGACGCCCAATAAACGATGGATCCCCAGCACTTTGTGTTGGGGATTTTTCGTTTTAATTGCATTTTGAAATGTCCACTCTCACATGGGGAAGATAAAGAGTCCGAACGCAGTGAGCTTGCTCGAAGCTGGCCATCGCCAGACGGCTAATGCCAATTTGATTAATTATCTTGTTAGATTCATCCAGTCTCTGAAGCACAAAGATTTAACCCGACCGGTATCCTCAATGAAGGTATTCCAGGCTCGGGATACTTGGTCAACAATTTGCTCGTAGCAATCGAATACTCGGTTGGAAAGACAGTGTTGTCTGAGCCATTGCCAAACTTGCTCCATCGGGTTCAGCTCTGGAGAATAGGCGGGTAACTTAATCAAAGTGAGATTTGAGAAAGGCATTGCCGTATCCATAGTATGCCAGCCTGCGCCATCAACGATGACCACTGCATGCCGGTCGCTCTCGGTTGCCAACGATATCAATTCAAGGTGAAGCATCATGGCATCTTTGTTGACCAAGGGCGTAATCAATGCTTCCGTTTTACCGCTACTTGGGCACACTGCCCCAAACAGATACCCATAATCAAATTGCTGCTGTTCGACGACACGGGGACGGCTACCCCGTTTTGCCCAAAGTCTTGTCGTTTGGTTTTGTTGACCAAATCTGGCTTCGTCTTGGAACCACACATCCACACGCTCAGTGGAAGATGACCCGGGATGAGACTGAAATCAAGCGCATGGAGTAAGCGGTACACATTGGCCAAGCTATAGCTCACATGCAGGTCGTTACAGATATAAACTCTGATATCTTCAGCTATTAAGTGTCCACCGTCCTGCTTGATAGCATTCTTCTCGATAAACTTTTTAAGTTGCTCTAATTGATGAGGAGAGAGTTGATTGGGTCGTCCGGGTTTAGGTTTATCAAGCAAACCATCGAGCCCATCAGCCAGGTAATTTGCGACCCAAGCATTAACACTGGTGCGACTCACACCAAGTAGGGCTGTTAATGACATAGTTGTCCGTGCGTATTCTTGATAAATGCAGCCGCCGCAACTGAGCTAATGAATATCCTTTTAGTTTGCCTTTGCAGAGTGGTAGGCATTAATCGTTTATCTCTAGCTATTCACCAATGCTCCAAGTTTCCCCAGGCTGCACAGAGCAATGTGGTTTGTCAGTAGGCGCAGTTATTTATCGTTGGCTGTATGAACATGTCGGGTATTCAGAGTCGATGAGCCGCGCAGCTAAAGTTTGGGATTCTGGCTTCGAAGCTATGAACTTGGGCACAACCCTGTACTGGATGAGAAAACATTTTAGTAATTATGCAGAATCTCGATTATTTCTGACTGGTTTCATGACTAATAAGGTGTAATACATGAGTTGAATCTTTCCCCTAAGTACGACTACCAGAATTGCTTATACAAATAGGTTTGTGGATAAGTCTGTGGTTAATGAGTAGGTAAGCTGTGTAGTTGAACGGGGTTTCTACAGTCGACCAATAAATTGAGTTTTTCTTTTAAAAAGCCCTTGCACAAAAGTTTTGGCTCCCTATAATGCGCTCCCACTGACACGGCACAGCGGCAACGCGAAAGACGTGACAGGGTCGAAGAAAACGGCTCTCGAGTCCTTTCACCGACAGGCGAAAAAAGATGGTAAATACCTCTTGACGCCGCAGCAGGAAAGCGTAGAATACGCAGCCCTGACCCGATGGCCGCAGCGCCTAAGGGATTGCTCTTTAACAAGATAAACAAGCAAATCTGTGTGGACACTCACAGGCATTGAG
>NZ_JBKORJ010000012.1:0-81831 GCF_047314585.1 Shewanella sp. BJSY2023SW005 | reverse complement strand
CAGGGCGGGATCCCACTTTAAATTGAACTTTTACGGTTGGTCATGATCTGATCTGCCTTGCCCTTAATCCACAGATGACCATGACCCTTTTGAAACAACTAGAACAGATTACCGATCCCCGTAAGGACATCAATCTAAAGCATAATTTAGTGGATGTGGTGTTCCTGACACTCAGTGCTATCCTCAGCGGTGCGACTGGGTGGAAGTCCATTCAGGAATTCGGAGAAGAACAGCTAGATTGGCTCCGTCTGTACCGAAAATTTGAAAATGGCATCCCTAAAAGGCATTGTATCAGTAATATAATCAAAGCATTGGACAGCGAACTGCTCCTTCAAGCCATATTTGGCTGGATCAATGAGCAACGGCAAACGGAAGGGAAAACCGTTATCGCGCTGGATGGAAAAACCCTGCGCGGGGCGTGGAGTGAGGATGCTAAGAATGCACTCCATGTTGTCAGCGCATTTGATGTCGGCAACGGCATTACACTTTACCAAGACAGTTCACATTCTAAAGGGAAAGAAGCTGAAGTCGCCCGCAACATGATTGATGCTATGGCACTGGATAATGCCGTTCTGACGCTGGATGCACTGCATTGTCAGGTGTCTACCATGAACAAAATTAAACAGGGGAACGGTGATTTCATTATTCAGCTCAAGTCGAACCAGCCGGGATTATTTGAAGCAGTCAAAACCAGCTTCAGTAAAGCGTATGAGCAGCCAGAACTGGCTATATTTGAGCAGTTCAACATGGGTCATGGCCGCAGGGAGCGCCGAACAGTCATGCAGATAGAAGCAGAATTATCAGCGGAACTTAAGAAAAAGTGGCCGCACATCACCTCATTTATCGAAGTTGCCAGTGAACGGACAGTCGATGGAATAACATCATGTTCTTCACGCTGGTATGTCAGTTCCTTACCGCTCAATGCCGAAGAGGCCGCGAGGACTATTCGAGAGCATTGGGGGGTAGAAAATCAGCTCCATTGGGTGCTGGATGTGGTCTTCCGCGAAGATGCGCTGAAGGTAACGGATCCTGATGGCGCAAAGCATCTCGCCCTATTTAACCGAGCGGCTCTGAGTGCGATAAGGCAGCACCAAGGCAAAAAAGACAGTCTGGCAGGTAAGCGCCGCCGTGCTGGTTGGAGTCCTACATTTCGCTCAGAGTTGTTATTTGGTTAAGATATAAGCAAAGTGGAATCCCGCCCTGCCTTGTCACAGCCGGCTCTGTCCGTGGTCACTATCGCAGGGTCTTCATCACCAGATTCACCACCAGGAGCATTAACAAAAACATTTGCCCCCACCGATGAGTAACTGCTGAGTTTACCATCTGCACTTCCTGCACTGATCACCATATTATAAAGATTGGTGTTATTTGGAGACATATTGGCGTTGTGGTAAGGCAACCCTTTATTTGCAGGCTTGTTTTCCGCTTCAGCGCTAAAAAAATCTCCAGGTAATAGGAATTGAGGTATCCCCAAAGAATTGAGCCCTAAGTAGTTATAGCGAAAACCATTACCCGCCGATTTAACAAAAACACTACCTCTACTATCAAAGCTTTTAGTGGTAACTTGTTGATAAACCTCATACTCATTCTCTTTCATTGAGTCGGCTTTCAGCGGTTGACGTCCATAACTCTGGTTAAACACCCTGGCATTGTCACTGTAAGCACTGGCACCGTGGGACTTGGCGAAGTTCTCAAAGGTTTGCACGCTCTTGACCTTACCGCTGGGATCCCTATCCAGGAAGTTAAAACCGATAAGGTTGGCATCGGGGGCAACTCCGCGGCCGCCAAGACCATTCCAACCGGCAGCGGCTATGATCCCACCAACAGAAGTACCGTGCGAAGCACTGTCGGCAAATGGCGTAGGATCGATAGTGCCGGTGATCAGGTTATAGGAGCCGCCTTCAATAACATTGGCCTTGAGATCCGGGTGACTAATCTCCAGACCATCATCTACCACAGCAACAATAACGCCTTTACCGGTAACACCCGAGGCGATGGCATCACTGACATTCATGTCTTCACCGGCCACACCGCGATTCTTGGCAAAGGCATTTTGGCCTGTGTTTTTCAAGTGCCACTGATGCTGATACAAAGGGTCGCCACCGTCGATACGCAATGTCAGCGTTGAGACAGACTCGCTCTTGCCGTCACTGACTTTGAAGCGCACGACTTCTGTGCCTTCCAGCGTATCGGTCTGGTAGCTGAAACTGCCCTTGGCTGCATCATTGATGGTCAAAGTCCCTAGCTTGACTTCGCCGGGATCCACTAACGAAAAGGTTATCCCTCCTTCGGCATCTCTTCCTTCCAGTTGACCATCCAGGCGTACCGACTGACGAACGTCATAGGTCACATCCTGACTCTCAGGGGCTGTATTAACCGGCTCAGGTGCCTTCTTGTTGTCACTGCCACACCCCGCCAATAAGACTGCGGCTATGCTCAGCGCAATAATCGACTTATGCATACTTCTTTTCCTTTTGATAATAAAACGCCATACCGCCGAAAACAGGTTTCGGAAGCAAATGTTTAATAGGTATGGCGTATTTTTATTGTTATAGCTTGGCAAAAACCAAGCATTAACATGTGTATCACATGTAACAACTAATTCAATAAGAGAAAAACAACAAGCAGGAAAAATCCTACATACGATACGAAATACGTTATTTTAGACATTTTATAAAAGACTAAATAAAGAAATGGTAAACCTATAAATCTAAAAACAATTTCCTATATAATCCATACCAAAAATGTAATAAAAACAGCATATTGTTTAAATAATTAGTTACAAATTGCCGAGCGGATTTTATTTTCCAAAAGCCTGTTATTAACAGAAAGGTATCATTTTATAAGAGAGGTTTTTCAAGCGCGGGGTATTTTTAAGGTTATTTTATAGTCACCGCATAGATGACTATAAAATAATAAAACTACTGGGCATCTGGTTGATTTTCAGGTGCTGCATCAATAAAGGCCGACAGAGTCAGGCACTCATCATTAATACGACATATATTGGGATAAGGAGACAAATCGATATTAAAACGTTTGGCATTATAAACCTGGGGAACCAGACAGATATCCACCAGGCTGACCTGGTCGCCGAAACAATACCGGCCCGAGTACTGCTGCAGCTGTTGCTCCAATGCACCAAAGCCCTGTTCGACCCAGTGGCGATACCAATCATTCTTGGCCGCGTCATCCAACTTGAGCGTCCCGGTCAGATACTGCAACACCCGCAAGTTGTTCAAAGGATGGATCTCACAGGCAATCCCCATCGCCATGGCCCTGACCAGCGCCCGCTGCTCAATATCACCCGGCAACAGCGCCTCACCGCCAAAGGCTTCATCCAAATATTCAATGATCGCCAGCGATTGGGACAACACCAACTCGGCGCGCTCGTCGGTGTCATCCGTCACCACCAAAGCCGGCACCAACTCCTGCGGGTTTAGCGCCTTGAAAGCAGCCTGATGCTGCTCGCCGCCATTGCGCACCAGATGAACTGAGAGCTGCTCGGCGCAAAGCCCCTTGAGGTTGAGCGCAATCCGCACCCGATAAGCGGCGCTGGAGCGCCAGTAACCATATAATTTCAACATAAGTTGTTCTCCCAAAGCTCGCTAGCCTTAGATTGCGACTCCGCTCTGGTGATGTTTTATCCAAAGCCTTAACGCTGACACATTCGAAGGCAATACCAAGCCGGTATAAAAACCAACGGGGCTTCAGAGAGCCCCGTTTTGTTATCGAGTTATTTTACTCGGCTATATACTCAACTACCTGCTGATCTATCGTGCCGAAGATGCTGTGCCCGGCATCATCCAGCATTTCGATTCTGACCCTGTCTCCAAAGCCCATAAATGGCGTCACCGCCTTGCCCTCGGCAATCACTTCCAGCATGCGCTTTTCGGCCAAACAGCTGGAACCTGCGCTTCTGTCATAGTTGGAAATGGTGCCCGAACCTATGATGGCACCGGCGCCCAGGGGGCGGGTCTTGGTGACATGGGCGATCAGCTCGGCAAAGTTGAAAGTCATATCCACCCCGGCATTGGGCTTGCCGAACAGTTCGTTGTTCAGATGGGTGATCAGCGGCAGGTGAACCCGGGTATCCTGCCATTTATCCCCCAGCTCATCCGGTGTGATTGCCACCGGCGAAAAACTGCTGGAAGGTTTGGACTGGAAAAAGCCAAAGCCCTTGGCCAACTCGGCCGGGATCAGGTTACGCAGCGACACATCGTTAACCAGCATCAACAGCTTGATGTGAGAGGCGGCGTTTTCAGCACTCACGCCCATGGGTACATCATCTGTAACCACGGCAATTTCCGACTCGAAATCTATGCCCCAATCTTCGCTTGCCAGCGGGATATCGGCTCTGGGAGCGATAAAGCTGTCTGAACCGCCCTGATAGACCAGGGGATCGGTCCAGAAAGACTCCGGCATTTCGGCGCCGCGGGCCTTACGTACCAGCTCAACATGATTGACATAAGCGCTGCCGTCAGCCCACTGGTAAGCGCGGGGAAAAGGTGACAAACAACGGCTCTCGTCAAAGTCCTGGGTGTTATCCAACATGCCGGCATTCAGGGCATCGGAAAGCTCTCTGAGCTGAGGTTCCAGCAGTGACCAACTGTCAAGCAATTGCTGCATGGTCTGGGCTATGGCGGGGACAGCCACTGTCTTCTTCAAATCTCGGCTGACCAACATGAGTTGACCATCGCGGCGTCCATTGTCATATGTCGCTAATTTCATACCTGCTCCTTCCTGTCTCTGCCCGGATTAATGGTTTTCATCAGGCTATGTGCCCGGCTCAATCCGTTTCTGTTATCCCGCCAGTAATACCTCATGCCGCGGGGAATGAAAACTCTGTGACTCACTTCACATTTAGCCCGCACGGGAACGAGTTTGTAAACTTTCACTGACGCTTGCCATCAGCAAGCGCCGGCAAAGGCTTTGCGCTCAAAGATAGCCTAAATTTCAGCCGTTCCGGCGGCAAATCCGCTTTACAGGGCTTCAGCGCTTCTTGCTGATCTCATATTCCCTGAGTTTATTGGCAATGGCGGTGTGGGATACCCCCAACTTTTTCGCCAACTGGCGGGTACTGGGGTACGCCGGATAGAGACGCCGCAGCAAACCGGCTTCAAACTGTTTCATGGCTTGATCCAAGGTGCCTTCAAACTCCTTGTCGAAATAGCCAAAACCTTCGGCATAGGAAGGCAGTTTCAACTGTTCTATAGTCAATTCGGCCGAACCGTCCCACATGGATACCGCTCTGAACACGGCGTTTTTCAGTTGCCGCACGTTACCGGGCCAGGCATAGGTCAACAGGTGATCGCGGCAGGACGCTGAGATCCGCCGCACCGGGCTGGAAAGCTGCAGGCTGTAGTGTTCAAGGAACATTTCCGTCAGCGGGATAATATCGACCCTGCGTTCACGTAGCGCCGGCATATGGAAACTCAGTACGTGAATTCGGTAGTAGAGATCTTCACGGAACTCACCGGTCTGACAAAGCTCCGCCAAATTCTTCTGGGTCGAGCAGATGATACGGACATCGGCGCGCACCTCTACATCGCCGCCGATACGGCGGAAACTGCCGTCCTGCAGCAAGCGTAACAATTTGACCTGAGCGGCCTTGGACATCTCGGCAATTTCATCGAGGAAGACGGTGCCGCCCTTGGCTTCTTCGAAGAAACCCCGCTTAACCACTTCCCCCTTACTGACATAACCAAACAGCTCCTCTTCCGCGGCACTGTCGGGCATGGCGGCGCAGTTGATGGCAATAAAGGGTTTCTCCCGCCGCATGCTGGCATCGTGACAAGCCCTGGCCATCAGCTCTTTGCCTGTGCCGGTTTCCCCGGTGATCAGCAAAGGCGCATCCAGCTGTGCCATACGCTTGGCCTGCTTGAGTACCTCTTTCATCTTGTCGCTGACGGCCAGCACGGAATCAAAGCCACTGCTCTGGCTCTGCAGCGCGTTGAACTGTTTGCCCACCCGCGCAGGTGACTTGAGTGCCACCACGGCGCCGGCGAGAATACTCTTGTCGTTTTCATCCGGCAGATAAATGGGCAGCATCTCGGCCAGATACTCGTTGCTGCCAATAGCAACCCGGGTGGCCTGCGCCAACACCTTGGGCTCACTGAGCCAGCGACCAAAATTGAAGCCTTGCACCCAGTGATTGAGGGATTCATCTATTACTTCATGTTCGGCCATTTCCAGAATAAGCAAGGCCGACTCGTTGACGATACGAATACGTCCCTTACCGTCGAGGGAAAACACGGCATCCGGCAGGGTTTTCAATAGGGTTTTGAGGGCGTAATGCTCCTGCTCCGAGGGCATAAAGGAAACGGTTCTGACGTCGTGCACCCCTTCCACCTTACGGATTTGGGGCATCAACTCACTCAAGGTCTCAAAGCCGACCTCGGCAAACTGCAAATATAAGAATCCCTTGTTACTGGCGTCGATAGCGATAAGGTTAATCCCGTATCGCTCCAGCACCATTAAAATATCCTTGGCTAAACCAACGCGATCCTGACAACTGACTTCCAAGCGCATAACTGTCATTCCCTTTTATAATTCAGATTCTTTGGGATTATCGCCTGCATGAAGAGGTCGGCAGGCGATGTAAAAATGCGCCCTATACGTTAGAAGGTTCTGACACAAGTGGCAAGCTCGCTTTACAGCGGATTTGTAACAAAGGGAAAGGATTCAGTGTGAAGAGACAATCAACACACTGAATATATTAGGAAAAGATTAATCCAGCAACTGGTCTGTCTTGGCAGCCATGATAAAGTCGTTACGGTGCAACCCCTTAATGGAATGCGACCACCAGGTCACAGTCACCTTGCCCCATTCGGTCAGGATCCCCGGGTGGTGAAACTCTTCTTCAGCCAAGTCCGCCAGCTTATTGCTAAAGGCCATTGCCTGCCGGAAATTTTTAAACTTGTAAACCCGCTCCAGCTGCATGATGCCATCGCGCACCTGTACGCCCCAATCCGGGATCATCCTAATAAGCTCGGCAAGCTCGGCATCTGTCACCTTGGGAGCATCGGCGCGGCATGCTTCGCACTTCATATTGGCCAGTTCAGTCATAACATCTCCTTGAAAGTGGCCTGCACTCTTGCACGCAGGCCATTACCGCCAGTATCAGCTGGCTTTGGGTTGAAATTTGGGGGTAAAGAGTCCCAGTCGTTTGGCTTGGGTAATCGCCTTCATAATGTCCATGCGGGCGATTTCATCCAGAAAATCGATATGTTCTATCTCGTAATAGATGGGCTGCATAATGTCTATCCGATAGGGAGTGCGCAACACATCCAGCAGTTCAAAAGGTCTGCGCTCCGGTGTGTCGCTGAAGGCGTACAGCGTCTCGCCCGGCGAGCTCAAAATGCCGCCACCGTAAATTCTCAGGCCGTCAGTCTGGGTACGCAGCAAACCAAACTCCACGGTAAACCAGTAGAGACGTGCCAAAAAGACCCTGTCTTCCTTGCTGGCATCAAGCCCCAGCTGACCATAAATATGGGAGAAATGAGCAAAGGCCGGGTTGGTCAACAAGGGACAATGACCAAAAATCTCATGGAAGATGTCCGGCTCCTGCAGGTAATCAAACTCCTCCCTGCTGCGGATAAAAGTTGCCACCGGAAACTCCTTGTTGGCCAGGAGTTCAAAGAAGCGCCCGAATGAGATAAGCGCCGGCACCGCCGCCGTCTTCCAGCCCGTGGTGTCCTGCAACACGGCATCCAGCTCACCCAGTTGCGGGATCCTGTCTTTGGGCAAGTCCAACGCCTTGAGTCCCTGCATGTATTCGTCACAGGCACGTCCCGGCAAGTTGTGTTCCTGACGGGCATACAGCTCCTGCCAGATGGCGTGCTCGTCCTGCGGGTAATCTATTCGGCCATCACTGCCTGGGTGACGGGCCACATATTGAGTTGCTTTACTCATAGTCCATACTCACTGCCTGAATCATTTCTGATTTCATGTTCACTCAAGGCCACACTTTTGTTAACCAGGTCACACTTTATTTCCGGCGACCAGTGAAGAAAATTTGTAAAGATTGAGTTACGAATTGGTATTTAACTCTGTGAACTCAGAAGCTTATTTTTGTGCTCCAAACAGGCTTTTTTGCATATTTCCAGGGAAATTAGCCCTTTTTGCAAATGGCTTTTCGGTGCCACTGCATTACAATAGGGGCTGATTTATCCCGAGCACCCAAGGTATCTGAATGCCGATAAAATCGACCACCATCCGCAAGGCGGTAATCCCCGTTGCGGGTCTTGGCACCCGAATGCTGCCGGCCACCAAGGCCATTCCCAAAGAGATGCTGCCGGTAGTAGATAAACCCTTGATCCAATATGTTGTCAGCGAAGCCATTGCCGCCGGCATCAAGGAAATCGTGCTGGTTACCCACGCCAGTAAAAACTCCATTGAAAACCATTTCGATACCAGTTTTGAACTGGAAGCCCAGCTTGAGCGCCGGGTAAAGCGGCAACTGCTCAATGAAGTGCAGTCCATCTGCCCGCAAAATGTCACTGTTATCAGCGTCCGCCAGGCTCAGGCCAAAGGGCTGGGACACGCCATTCTCTGTGCCCGTCCGGTAGTAGGTGATGAGCCGTTCGCCGTGCTGCTGCCGGATGTGTTGATAGACGATGCAGCCAGCGATCTTTCCCGCGATAATCTTGCCGAAATGGTCAGCCTGTTTGACCACACTGGAACCGGGCAGATCATGGTGGAAGGTGTGCCTCACGAGAAGGTAGACCAATACGGAATAGCCGATGTCAACGGCCACGATCTTAAGCCGGGCGAATCCCAGCCGCTTATCAAACTGGTTGAAAAACCGGATGTCGACGAAGCCCCCTCTAACTTGGCTGTAGTGGGCCGCTATGTGCTACCTGCCGCCATTTGGCCCTTGCTTGGCAAGACGCCGGCCGGTGCCGGTGATGAAATTCAGCTCACGGATGCCATTGCCATGTTGATGCAAAGCCAGCAGGTCAACGCTTACTACATGCGTGGCAAGAGCCATGACTGTGGCAATAAGTTGGGTTATATACAGGCAACGGTGGAACATGCATTGCGCCACCCCGAGCTTGGACGTGAATTTGCCGCCTATCTGGGCGATTTGGTTAAAGGAAGTAAAGCATGACAATTTTGGTCACCGGTGGAGCCGGTTATATTGGCACCCACACTCTGGTTGAACTTCTGGCCGCGGGCAAAGAGGTTGTGGTGATAGACAACCTGAGCAATTCAAGTGTCGAAGCCTTGGCCAGAGTCGAAGAGATCAGCGGCAAGAGCGTGCTCTTTTATCAAGGCGATATTCTCAACAAGGCATTCCTGCAGAAAGTCTTCAGTGACCACAGCTTCGAAGCCGTTATTCACTTCGCCGGCCTTAAGGCGGTGGGTGAATCCGTCGCCCAGCCGCTCAGATACTATGAAAATAATGTCACCGGCACCCTTGTTCTGTGCCAGGTGATGAAAGAATATGGCGTTCGCAACCTGGTATTCAGCTCATCGGCCACAGTTTACGGCGATCCCGCCAGTCTGCCGATCACTGAGGCCTTTCCCACCGGCGCCACCAACCCTTATGGTCAGTCCAAGTTGATGGTGGAACATATTCTGGCGGATCTGGCCGCGGCCGATGCCAGCTGGAACATCGCCCGCTTGCGTTATTTCAACCCGGTCGGCGCCCACAAGAGCGGCCGCATCGGTGAAGATCCCAACGATATCCCCAACAATCTGATGCCCTTTATCGCCCAGGTTGCCGTCGGCAAGCGCGATAAACTCAGCGTATTCGGCAATGACTACCCCACGGTAGACGGCACGGGTGTGCGCGACTATATCCACGTGGTTGACCTGGCCATAGGCCACCTCAAGGCACTGGATAAACTCGCCACCAATCCGGGCCTGGTCACCTATAACCTGGGAACCGGCCAGGGCTACAGCGTACTTGAGATGGTCAAAGCCTTTGAGAAAGCCTGCAACAAGGCGATCCCCTTTGAGTTTGCCCCGCGTCGTCCCGGCGATATCGCCGCCTGTTATGCCGACCCTACCCATGCCACCAAAGAGCTGGGCTGGCAGGCAGAGCACAGCCTGCAGGATATGGCCGACTCCAGCTGGAACTGGCAATCCAACAATCCTAACGGTTACAAGGGTTAGTCATGGATCTATCCCGCAGACATCTGTTCAGTCGCCGCAAGAGTAATGTGGTCAGGCCGCCCTGGAGTAAATCGGAAGCGGAATTTATCGACGCCTGTACTCGCTGCGGCGCCTGTGTGGATGCCTGCGAGACCCAAGTGCTTATCAAGGGGGATGGCGGCTTTCCGGAGCTTAACTTCCAGCGCGCCGAATGCAGCTTTTGCCAAGCCTGTGTCACCAGCTGTGCAGAGCCGGCATTCAGGCCTCTTAGCGAAGCGCCTTGGCGGCTTATAGCCCAATTTGCCGACAACTGCCTCGCCCGCCAGGGTATTGTCTGCCAAAGCTGCAAGGATGCCTGCGACGAGCGGGCGATCCGCTTTCCGCCCCTTTTAGGGGCTACCGCTCAACCTGTACTGGATGCCGAGCGCTGCAGCGGCTGCGGCGCCTGCGTTGCCCCCTGCCCCGCCTCTGCCATCAAGCTGGTAGAGCCAGACCCCGCTTGACTTCCCATCCGGGAGCCAAAAATCTGACTCCCACAGCGCCAAATTTTAGTGGTTTTGTTCTTTTTCAATAACGGGTAACATCGGGCCTTCCCTGAGAAAAAACTCTTAAAAAGCATTATGTTTGGTAAAAGCAAAAAAACGACGGGGCTCACATATATTGCCCAGGGCAGCAAAATCACCGGTGAGAGTCACTTCGATGGCGAGACTCTGGTTGGCGGTGCCATTTATGGAAAAATCAACGCCGAAAGCAAGCTGACCATAGAAGCCAACGGCTTGGTTGATGGCGAACTCACCTGCCAGGAGCTCAAGGTCTCCGGACTGTTTCGCGGTAAGCTCTGCTGTGAAAAACTGACCATCTGCGGCACAGGGACTGTCGAAGGTGAAGTGGCCAGTAAGTCGATGGAGATCTTCGAAGGTGGCCAATTTATCGGCATGAGAGTCAAAGAAGAGGTCAATCTGCTGAAACAGCTGGGTAATGACAGCGAAACGGCTACCGAGTTGAGGCTGCAAACCCAGGAATGAGTTTAAAGTATGGGATCCTGCAACAGGATCTCCATCACACTTTGTTCACAAAATATACAAAAGCAGCACAGAATGGTGCTCAGTCACAGTAATGCGCTGCTCGGAGAGCTAACATCTACCCCCTAAGTGGTATGAAGCCGCGGGATGGATGTAAGTGACGAGTCGATTACTCAAGCAGTTGTGCGAATTGGATATCTTTACTCTCATGGTGTTCAAGAACATCTATGAGACGGGGCATGCCAACTGTACGGCAAGAGATTTGGCGGTTTCCGCCCCCAAGGTCAGTCGCTGTTTGGCCGCGCTCAGGCTGGCCTTTGATGACGAGCTTTTCTATCGCCGCCAGCAAAAACTCAAGCCCACCCCACTGGCCGAAAGCCTGTATCAGCCCGTCTGTGATTTCATTCACTCAGTGCATCGGCTGGAGCAACAGGTTCATCAGAGCCGTCAGCCCTCGAACGACATCTGTATCCATATTGCCGTGGCGCATGGACTGCTTTCCGCACTGGCGATGAAATTGGGGCTGAAAAACATTCAACAGCAGTTGGGTCAGGTCAGGCTCTACCCCTGGCAGGACGACTCGGCAGAGAAGATTCACCGTGGGCAACTGGATTTGGGGATCTGTCTCGAACACCCTGAGCAGTTGGATCTCATTCTGAGTTCACTTGGGCAGACCATGGGCGTATGTGTGGTCAGCCGAGAAGATCATCCCCTGTGGCAGAGATCCCCGGCCATCACCCTCGAAGATATCAGCCAATACACCTTCGTTTACTTGACCATCAAGGGCTTCAACGAACGCATGGATCCCATGGAGCTCTTCTGTCAGCAAGAAGGCATACCCCTATCCCAGGTACATGCCGTACACGACAGGGAAGAATGGCACGCTCACCTGCTTACCATGGGCAGTGTAGCCTTCAGCACTCCCAACGAAATGGCGCTTATCAAGGGCATGCCGGGTTTGCGGGTGCAACATCTGCCCGAAACCGAGGTGGCCAAACTCCACCGGGCATTTTCGCTGCCAAGCTACTCCTTGGTGGAAAAAGCCCCCAGCTACCGCCGCTACTCCGAGCAACAAAGAAAGCAGTTACTGGCTCTGGTCACTCAAGAACTCTACCCCAAAGCCGAGTATTGAAAACTGAGTCAGGTCCTGTGCCTGACCCCTTTACTCGCACCAGCACCGACACCCTTCGCCCACCTATCAAAAGCTGCTGACCGCTTTGTCCCTGGTATGGGTTTTCTGCCCTGTAGATTCGGCAATTTCAAAAACTGAAATTATCCATTTCACCATCAGTTATTTCTTTATCAATTTTTTAACCCTTAATTCACAAATAAAACAATAAGTCAAAACTACTACTTTAGATGTATGTATATTCAAGTTACTGCACAAGCAGTACCCATAATTTGAATAAAGGGACGCTATGATGAAAAACCATAATAAGTCATTACTGGCGCTGGCTCTGACCAGTCTATTGTGCCTTACCGCATGCGGGGACGGTGAGGACGGAAAAGACGGAGCCCCCGGTGAACCTGGCATACCAGGCGAACCCGGACAGCCAGGAGCCCCCGCAGGTTCAGGTACTTCCACCATTATCAGTGCCGGCGATGTCAGTTTCGAGATAGTGCCGGCCGACAACACACTGGCAGGCGGCGAAGCCTTCGCCCTCAAGTTCAAGGCCTCGGCCACCAACAGCTCAGGGGAGCGAGTCCCTCTGACGGGCCTGGATCAGGTCGCCCTCTACTCTATTACCGCCATGAGCAATGACTCGGGCAGCGGTGCGCCGCTGCAATGGGTCAATAATGCCACGGCTCAGGAACTGGGCAGCTCCATGTATTGCACCCTGGATGGCACCTATAGCTCCAGAGGTCAGACTGGCGATGCCTGTCTTCTGGTTGAAGATCCGGCCGAGCCAGGTACCTATACCGGCACTTGGGAACATGACGGGGTCGCCCCCATTATGAATGCCAACGACAACCTCAGCGCACCTCATCGCTTGTTCATGCGCGCCTATAACCTCAAGGATGCCAGCGGCGCAGCGGTTGCAGACAAGGTGCTCTCTACGCCGCTGGATTATATTCCGGCATCCGGCGAGCTGGTTGAAGCCACAGGTAAAGATACGGTAACAGATGCCGCCTGTATCGCCTGCCACGGCGAAGTCGAAGGCCGCATCGCCAAGATAAACGCACACCACAACTACCAAAGCACTGAGAAGTGCGTTGCCTGCCACAACCCGGCTCTGGTACCGGACGAAGCCCAAAAAGCCGAAGGTTGGGTATTTGATTTCGGCCCCATGGTTCACAGGCTGCATGCCGGCCATCACATCGCAGGTTTCCTCTCCGGTGAAGCCAAAGAGTACTTCGGTGAAATCGGCTTCCCGGCAGAACTCAACAACTGCGCCAGTTGCCACAACAACGGTGACTCCTGGAACGCCAATATCTACCGCGAAGCCTGTGTCGGCTGCCATATCAATGTCAACTTTGAAACCGGCGTAGGCCACTCTGACTTCAACCTGGCCCAGACCGACGACAGTCAATGTCAGTCCTGTCATGGCAGCGGAGCACTCAGTCCAACCCAGGCTCACAAGGTGGGTAAACGGGCTGAATATGCCGAGCTGTTGACCGTTGAGTTCACCTCGGCCACAGCTGCCGCTTCTACCACGGCGGGCAATAAACTGGTTACCATCACAGCCAATGTCAGCTTCAATGGTCAACCACTGACTGACGCAGCTCAACTGGCGGTGCTCAACAAAGACGCCACTCTGATGGGTAATGTGGATGCCAAGGGTGAAGTCACCCGCTGGGGCAGCAGGCCCGGTCTTGCCAGCGGCAGCGCCGCCAATGGCGTGCTGACCCTGACTGCTGATGTACCGGAAACTCAGGCGATGGGCACCATTTACGTCGGTACCGAGGCCAACTTCTGTGTCGATAACTCAGGTAAGATAGCCGCCTGTGCCGAAGGCATGCCCTTCGATGCCGGTAATCCGATTGGCGCCACTTCAAGCGTTAAGTTCTATAACCTTGACGGTGGTGATGCAGTAACAGCCCGCTTTGCCATTGCTGAGCGGATGAGCGCCAGTGAAGCCAAGTGTAATGCCTGTCACGGCACCCTGGACTATATCAAGGGCAACCGTCACGGCACCTACACCTTCGATCAGTGTATGGACTGCCATAACAACAGCTATTACGGCTCCTATCACGGCACCTCCGAGTACAACACAGGTAATCTGGATGCCGATGGTAATCCTATATTTGCTGAAGTACCCGAGCTCTTGTATGCCAACCGGGATCTGATGACAGTTGCCCACCGCTTCCACAGTGGTAACTGGGGTGAAGCTGCCATCTTCCGTGACGCCTCAGGCGAGCTGCACGGCTATCCAGGTGTGGAAACCGAATGTTCCGCCTGCCACAAAGACGAGACACCGCTGTTCGCCGCCGATGGTGGCCTGACATCCGCCAAGCGTGCAATCAAGATTTCGGCTACCGAGTATATCTCTCCGGTTGCAGAATCCTGCCGTACCTGTCACGCTCACTCTGACGCGGCCGCTCTGGCCCACTTCAAGAGCAATGGTGCCTTCGTTGCCGGTGATGCTGCCACAGACGCCAACCTGCCGGTTGAGTCCTGTGCCACCTGTCACGCCGAAGGCAAGACCTATGGCGTAGATAAGGTACACGCAGGGGGTGCTCACTAGTACCGTACCTTGAGGGCTGTCCCTGCAAGGCCCTCCCTCAACTCTGCAACAACAAGGGGACCCAACCGGGTCCCCTTGCCTTTTCTCAACTTACTCAAGCCAGAAATTACAACTCAGTAGCCGACACCCTCTGCTGCCACAGTTGCCGCAGTTTACGGACAAAGCTCTCCGGCGGTTGATCCAAAGCATCCACGGGAATATAGAGGTGATAGCCCAAGTACTTGTCCAGCGTCAGGCAGCGGCGGCCAAACATGGCCAAAACGCCTCTGTAACGCTCATCATTGACCGTCAGGGGTTCAAACTCGGCGCTGAGTGCCGCTTCCAATGTCTGCAGCTCTTCATCCTGGGCGGCAGCTGTCATCAGCAAGGGCCGCTGCTCCGACAAGAGCCCGGTCGCTAACCTGGGTGAAATGGCATCCAGCAGTGGATTGATACGTTTGAGCTTGAGCCCGACATAGGGCAGCGTCAGTTGCTCCATACCTTGGGTGACTCTGGGCTGATCCAGCCGCTGAATATTATCCCAGGCCACAAACAAGCTGCCGCGGCGATGAAAGAACCTCAGCCCTTCGGCGCTGAATTCAAGACTGACATGGGGCTCGAGCTGCTTGGCAACTCCCAGCACCAAAGACACGGCCCCGAGGGCAAAACAAACCAGTCCGGGCGCAAACATCCAGGGCCAACCGATAAACAGCACCAAACCCAGGACAACACCCAGCCCTCCGGCCAGGGTCAGTGTAATGCCATTGCGCTTGCTGCCCGGCCTTATTGTGATAGTTTCCATAACGCTTTCGCTCTATTGTCAGCGGCTTGTCAGCCGTTTATTCATTCCATGACCAGGGTTCAGGACCATTAGCGGCCGGTGACAGTCAACCAGGCCAATCCCAGATACTCGTGCAGCGCCTTTTGTGATTTATCCAGATTGGATGTAGTCAGGCGCCACCAGTGATCGCGCCTAAGCAGAAAGTCGGTCGGTGCCGCCTGAGGTTCAAGCCCGGTCGAGCGGAATATTCGCATCGCCCTTGGCATATGGCTGGCGGAAGTGACCAGGATCAGTTGTCTGCCACCCAAGGCATCTATTCCTTTATCGTCTGTGCCGGCACCGAAGGCCTGCCGCAACGCCAGGGCTTCCTCTATGGTATCGCGGGCCGACTCCAGCATTAGAATTCGCGATGGCTCGGCCCCCAACTCGATGGCAGCCTCGGCCATGCGCCGGGCATGACTCTGCTGCTCAAGGCCGCCACTCCAACCACTGACCGCCAACAGACAATCTTTGCTGTTGGCCGCCTTGAGTTGCGCCACCCCTTCACTGAGACGCTCAAGCGCCGTTGCCGACAACATATGTCGCGCGAGTCCGCCAACCTGATCATCATGGCCAGAACCCAGCACCATCACCACACAGGAGCGCGCCGGCGCAGCGGTATAAAGTGGATACTGACGCTCAAGCCCCGCAAGCAGGGTATTGCTGCCGATAGAGCTGGAAAGCAGCAGCATCCAAGTGATGGCAAAAACCACCAGGGCGCGCGCTACTCCCGGCCTGCGACGGATATAAAAACAGGCCAGCAGCAGAGTGACCAAGGTTAGAGGGATGGGCATAAAGAACTGAGAGAGAATTTTTTTCAGCCAGAACACGCTTGATATCCGAAGGTTGGCAAAAGTAGCCATAGCTTACAGAAGCGTTACTCGGCTGACCAGTGATTGGCGAAGGGCTATGGACTCGCTTGCCCCAATACATGTTCGAGTGCTTTTCCCTTTTGTCTAAAGTGCCTAAAGCGCCTAAGTCGAATATCAGTAATACGGTCCGGGCACCTTGCCAAACTCAGTCCCGGCCCCACAGCCAAGCGGCGCCGCGTACCCCGGAGGAGCAGCCGTAGTGATTGGCCAACACTGGGGTTCGGCACTCGCCGCCGACCACATAGCGCTTGAGTCTGGCCGGCAATGCCGGATAGATGGCCTGCACATTGGACATACCGCCGCCAAGTACTATGGCGTCAGGATCCAGCAGATTGATCACATGGGCCAGAGAACGGGCCAGACGGTCAAGGTAGCGCTCAAAGGCCGCGCTAGCCTCGGCATCCCCCTGCTCCACCAATGCCATCACCTCGGCGCCTGAGCTGAGCTGCGCCCCAGCAGCCTGGTTATAGTCGCGGACAAATCCGGTTCCCGAAATAAAGGTTTCGATGCAGTCGTACTTGCCGCAAAAACACTCAGTGCTGTTGAACTCCTCGGCGCGTATCCAGGGCAAGGGATTATGGCCCCACTCACCACCTATACCATTGCCCCCCTGATGCACCCTGCCATTGATGGCAATGCCGGCACCGCAGCCTGTGCCTATGATCACCCCGAACACCACCTCTTTACCTGCGGCGGCGCCATCCAGCGCCTCGGAGACCGCAAAACAGTTGGCGTCATTGGCAACTCGCACTTTGCGCCCCAGGCGCTGCTCAAGATCTCTATCGAGCGGATGACCATTTAACCAAGTGGAGTTGGCGTTTTTCACCAAACCGGAAAAGGGTGAGATCACCCCGGGAATACCAATACCGATGGTTCCTGTCATTTCCAGCTGCGTCTCGGCTTCATCGACCAAGGCACAGATGGCCTCAATGGTCGCCTGATAGTCTCTGGGGGTGGCAATTCGCTTGCGAAACAGCTCACTCCCTTCGCCACTCAGAGCCACCAATTCAATCTTTGTGCCGCCCAAATCAACGCCGATACGCATCATGCTTTCAACTCCGGTGTGTATATCTGCTTCAATCGCAAGGCCAATCGGCACTGTATGCGATAAACCAAGGATTGAGGATAGTTTCTTTTTGGTTATATTTTAAGTTGTTGCCTGCTGGATATTCCAAAACTCGGCCACCGGCACTCTCAAGCACCGCCTGAGCCGCCGCCGTATCCCATTCGCTGGTAGGGCCCAGTCTGGGGTAGATGTCCGCCTTGCCCTCAGCAAGCAGGCAGAATTTGAGTGATGAGCCGACACTCTTCATTTCGTGCTCGCCAAGCTGCTGCAGATACTCGCCAAGCCCCGGGCTCGAGTGCGAGCGACTGCCGACAATCACAGGAACCTGACGCTTAACCCCGGCCCTGGCATTCAATTCCACCCGCTGGTACCCAGCCGCATTTGGGGTCTCACGCCAGGCACCGAGTCCCAGCGCGCCCAAATAGCACACGGCTGTGGCGGGCACATAGACAACACCGGCGACCGCCTGGCCGCGGTGAATAAGCGCAATGTTGACGGTAAATTCGCCGTTGCCCTTGATAAACTCCTTGGTGCCGTCGAGTGGGTCGATAAGCCAATAGGTTTCCCAGCCCCGCCGCTGCGCCCAGGGGATATCCGCCGCTTCTTCCGACATCTGTGGCCAGGCAGGAAACTCACGCGCCAGCGCCTGTTGCAACACAGCGTGACTGGCAAGATCGGCAGCCGTGACCGGACTGTCATCGGCCTTGCGCTCAATCGCCAGTTCGCAACCCTGATAGTATTGCATTATCGCCTCACCGGCGGCGCGGGCCATCTCGGCCAAGAGTGTCAGCTGCTTGGCATCAAGCAAGGTCTTGGAGGGATTATTCGACAAGGTTTCATCCTTTGGATCAACAAGATAGTTTATTATGCCAGCCACCTGGCTTTGGCGGGTATAACCTTTAGCTACTGGTTATAATCTACAGTCGGTTTTGTCTTACTTTTCAACCTGTTTAACCCCATTCAATTCAAGGAAGGTGCACCAAGCCCCGAAAGCATCAGCGCCAGCTGCGCCTGCCAGGAAAGCCAGATGGGTGACAGATAATCTTTTGGCAAATAGCAGCGAAACGCCGAAGGCATGGCCGCCATGGCATCTTTAAGAGCGCTTGAGTCGAGCGCCGAATACGCCGGGCGCGGCGCCTGTGCTCGATTCAATAAGGCGCCGTATTCTGCTGTGCTGACAGGTGTTATCCGGCACCCTGGCGTGATTGGCGCCGGGTTTGCTGGTGAATGTAATGCAGCTTGAGATTGCAACGCGGTTTGAGATTGCAAGGCGGTTTGCAATGGCGGCGCCGCCTGAGAGCTTGGCGCAGAATTGCACTGCGGCTTGGCAATTTGCTCGGCTATATCTTTGGTGAAAAGATACCAGCTGCACTGCCCCGTTGCAGCGTAATGAAAGCAGCCGCTCAGCACCGCGGACTTCTCTGGATCAAGATGAAACCAGATGAGCAACTGCCAGATAAGCCGCGCCAACGCCTCGGCCCAGGTTGGCGTGCCGACCTGATCCGCCACCACCTTGAGTTCCGGGCGCTCGGTCAGCAATCGCCCCATGGTCAACACAAAGTTGCTGCCAAAACGGCTGTAAAGCCAAGAGGTTCGCAGCACCAGGGCGCCGGGATTGGCCTTAAGCAAGCGCTGCTCGCCGGCGAGCTTGCTCTGACCGTACAGGCTCAAAGGCTCGCAAACATCGCTCTCGGTCAAGGCTCTGGGCGCATTCCCGAGCATATTGGTAGCTGCATTTCCAGAAGCGTTTCCGAGTTCATTCCCCAAATCATTCCCCAAATCATTCCCGAAGACATTCCCGAAGACATAGTCGCTCGAAATATGGATAAGCCAAGCACCCTGTTGCCGGCACCAGATGGCCAAACGCTCCGGCGCCTCGGCATTAAGCGCCATGGCGACAGCCATATCCTGCTCGGCCGCATCCACGGCATTGTAGGCGGCGCAGTTGATTATCACATCGGCATTGATTTCACTGAGCCGCTCGGGCAAATCTGCTGAGGTTAAATCCAGCTGCTGATGCCCGAGCGCCACAATTTCAATTGCGCTGCCAGGTGCTATAGCACTGCGGGGTTTTACAGCACTACCGGACACCAGGCTTGCCTCAGGTATCTCCATTCGCAGCCTGGAAGGCGAAAACTCGGGCAACCAAGGCAAATTCGCCAGCAGTGCCTGTCCGAGCTGGCCATGAGCGCCGGTGATCAATATTCGGGTAGTCTTGGCTTTCACGATTCGGGATTCATGGCTAATCAGTTGATGGATTTTGTGGCTCGTATCCTCAAGACAGGCGAACCAGGTTAGCCCACGGCCGCCTCACTCTTAAAGTAGTCGATTAACTCACCAAGCGTCTTGTGGCCTCGCTGCTGCAGGAAATTAAGCAGCGCCAATGGCTCGCGATTGAGCAGCCTGTCTCTTGGATAACCGGCGGCATCCACTATCTCAAGCGCCAGCGGGAACTCCCCCAGACTGAAGGCAACATGGGAATCTGATCCCATCACCAACTGGGCATCGAATCGTTTCGCCAGTTTGGCAATATTGAGGCAGCTGTCTTCACTGCCCTTGCGGGAGCAGGCAAAAGAGGAGTTATTGATCTCCAGCGCCACATTATGCTCGGCGGCAGCGCGGACAATCAGCTCCTGATCCAATGGATACTTGGGATTGCCTGGGTGGGTAATGATATCGACCTTGCCGCTGCGAATGCAGTTCAGCAGCGCCTGAGTGTGGCTGTCACTGGCGGCGGGAGGGAATACCGGCTCGTGAAACCCGGCCTGCACCAAGTCCAGCTCCTCCAGGAACTCACCAAAGAAGTCGATTTCCCCCTCCAGATTGGTAATATTGGCTTCAATTCCGCGCAATATCCCTACGCCGTCGACTATCCGCGGCAATACCCTGAGATTCACAAAATGCCAGAAATGCGGCGCATCGGCCATCGCCGGCCCATGATCTGTGGTGGCAAACAAACGGATCCCTTTCTGCTTGGCGACTGCCAGGTAATCATGGATCGTGCTGTAGGCATGAGTAGAGGCAACTGTGTGGGTATGGGTATCGACTGCGAACATGGCTCCCCCAGGAGACTGTTTCTTGAAAACCGGGCCACTAGCTTAGCGCAACTGACCCACTTTGGCGAATGAACCCAATAGCGAGCCGCATCTCAGTAATGATTTACAAACTGGGTTCAATACGGCGACTCTTGAGCCTGGCGATATGCCTTTCCCTTGCCTCTACTGTGGATGCCTCACTGGCTTGCTGCAAGCAGAGTTCGAATTGCATCAACTCATCTTGGGTAAACAGTGTTTGCCGAAATCCCTGCAGATAATCATCCAATTGCGCCAACTGGATAACATTTTGCGGAACGGCGGTCTTGAAACTGGCTCTGGGGCCGAAAACAACCAAAGACCTTATTCCCCGGTTCGTCCCCAGAATATGGGCAACGGCCAGGCAGTGTTTGTAGTTTTGATGCAGCGGATTCTGGAACCGGCACTTGCTGCGATAAAGATGTTGCACCCAGTGCTTTGAATAGGGGTCGGCAAAAATCCAGCCGCTGTAATCCTTACTCTCGATAACCAAGATCCCGTTGACAGTTAGCAGCAACAGATCTATTTCTGTCTCATCCCCGTCGGCGGTCTGCAATAGTATATTTCGATATAACTTGAAATAACCGCCAACCAAGGTTTCCCGAATACACTGCGCTATCGCCTCTTCCCCGTTTTCACCCAGAGAATTTTCCCGCTTTCGCCGCCAAAAGGGAAATCCCAATATCCCAGCGGCCAGCAACAAGGCTACCAAAAACCACTTGAGTTCCAAGCTGAGTAATATCTGAGGCTTTCCCGCAACAGGCACTACAACCCGCTGGGGATGAGCGCTGGAATAATTAACCCTAGGCTCGGCATAGGATGCCGTTTTCCGCTCGGGAGGCGCGGCATTGGTTATCGAACCACTGATATTAAGCGGAGCCTTATCCGAAATGATGGGTGATTGACAATGACGTTGCAGGTTACGGGACAATTTAAGGTATCTGGCCGAGTCAGGGTTTCGCTCCCCCATCTCGTGGCGAATAAGCAGGCAGGTTGCCTGGGTGTATTGCTCATAAGCTTCAGCAGATCCAGAAAGCACACCGGCTGGAGAACTGCTCTCTGTTATTAACAGACTGCCACTGCCGCCATCTTGGGCCTCGATGGTAGAGGCTGCAGCTTCCTGTGCAATAGCCACTTTCGGTGCAATAGTGGCAAAGCTCAGACAGATCCCGAGTACGACTGTTATCCAATACGCTTTCACCCATAAATCCTTTTCATGGCCAATGCCGACTCAGGCAACGCTGTTGATGTTCTACCGATTCAGAGTTTGCCAGAAAGGCGCAGTGATACAAGCAATCCCTGTTATTTATCGCTTGTTATCTTTTACCAAGCGCTCTCTTGCGGGCACGTTGCTTTTGGGCGGCTTTACTCTGGTTTCTCGGTGCGTCAAAACTGCGGTTGAGATCCGGCTCAAACCCGGGCAGCCATTCTCTGGGGAGGCGTCTGTCGAGCATGGCTTCCAGCTCTTCGAGGAGGCGCTCGTCGTCACGACTGAATAGGGTGATGGCGAGCCCTTCCATGCCGGCGCGGCCGGTGCGGCCAATGCGGTGCACATAATCTTCGCGCTTGAACGGCAGCTCCAGATTGATAACACAAGGCAAAGCAGCTACATCCAAGCCTCTGGCGGCAACATCTGTGGCCACCAGCAAACGGCATTCACCCGCCTTGAACGCCTGATAGGTCTGCTCCCGCTGAGCCTGACTCAGATCTGAGTGCAGCGCACTGGCGGCCAAGCCCTCGGCACTGAGCTCACAGACCAGTTTGTCGGCCCCCTCCTTGGTGCGGCTGAACAGCAACACCTGACGCCAGTCGTGCCGGCGACAAAGGGCGGCAACGGCGGCGGCCTTACGCTCGCTATCGAGCTCAATCAATCGCTCCTTGATACTGCCACCCTGCTCCGATGCTTGCAGCTCCAACACTTTGGGAGACTGCAGCAAAATCTTGGCCAGACGCCAGATGTTGTCGTTGAAGGTGGCGGAAAACAGCAGAGTCTGGCGCTGTTTGGCCATCTTTTTCATCAGCGCCGAGATCTCATCTTCAAACCCCATATCCAACATGCGGTCGGCCTCATCAAACACCAGGGTCTCAACCTTATCCAGCCTGAGACTGCGCTTTTTAAGGTGATCCAGCAGGCGCCCGGGTGTGGCGACCAAGATATCGACGCCATCCTTGAAGTTCTTTAGCTGCCCATCGAGTGGCACACCGCCATAGGCAATGGCAATCTTCAGCTCGCAGCCCTTGGCATAGCTTTTAATGTTATCGAAAACCTGCTGCGCCAACTCCCGGGTAGGCACCAGCACCAGAGCCTTGGGCGCTGCGGGTTTTACTGCTCTCTCAGTCGTGGCGGGCATTAAACGCGCCAGCAACGGCAAGGCAAAAGCGGCGGTTTTCCCTGTGCCCGTCTGTGCCTGCACCAGGAGATCGCTGCCGGCGAGCACCAAAGGAATGGCCTCTGCCTGCACTTGGGTTGCCTTGCTAAAACCCAGTCCGGCCAGATTGGTCAGTAGCGGTTCGGGCAGAGAAAAAGCGGCAAATTCCATGGAGAGTCCTTCAAAGATAAAGCTTAGGGCAAACCGCCATTATACCCTGCTACCCGGTGCCGGATAGGTGTTATCCCTGCGTTCGGGCAGCAAACGTTGCTTACGGGTGAAAAATTAACCGCCCGAGAGACTTATTCGGCTTGACGTTTGCTTTAGGCTGCAGCGCATCTTATTGTCATAAAAAGCAGTTTTACTTTTCTCTGCCCTATTTGAACAAGGAAGCGCCCATGGCCGTCACCAGCTTAGATGCCAGTCAGGTATACCGTCCCGCCAATCTCGACAATCTGGGAGATGAGGTCAAGTCTACCCGCGAACTGGAGCCACTGGATGACATCATAGGCCAGGAACGGGCCCAGAGTGCGGTGGAATTTGCCATGTCCATCAAGGAAAAGGGCTACAACATCTATGCCATAGGCCAAAATGGTCTGGGCAAACGCACCATGATGTTGCGTTATCTCAAGCGCCATGAATTTACCGACAAGACACTTAACGACTGGTGTTATGTGGCCAACTTCGACCAGACCCGTACCCCCAAGGTGCTCAAATTGCCCGCCGGCAAGGGCGTCACTTTCAAGAAGGAGATGGAAAAACTGGTTCTCAGGCTGGTCAAGGCGCTGCCGTTGGCGTTTGACAACGAGATGTATTACCGCCGCGCCGACAAGCTCAAGAGTCAGTTGGCGCAAAAACAGGAAGCGGCGCTGTTGGCTCTGAGCGAAGAAGCCAAGGGGATGAAAATAAGCCTCTCCATCAACACTCAGGGCGAGTATCAGTTGATGGCGCTGAACGGCGAAGAGCCGCATACCGAGGAAACCTATCACGCCCTGCCAGAAGCCGAGCAGCAGGCGTTTGAACAGAATATCAAACACTTGGAATCGCGCCTGCGGGGCATTATCCGCCAATTGACCGAATGGGAAGAGGAGTTCAGCACCAAGCAGCAGGAGCACGATGAACAGGTGGCCCGCGAAGTACTGAGCCATTTCTTCAAGCCGCTCAAGGATGAATACCGCAGCCTGCCGGAGATCCGCTCTTTTCTGACGGCGATGCAGAAAGATATGCTCGGTAACCTGGATATCTTCCTCGAGGAGAGTGAAGACCAACTGGCGCTGGCCTATGCCTCGCTGGAAAAGAAAATGCCCAGGCGTTATCAGGTCAACCTGCTGGTGGGTCAAGAGGAGCAGAAATTCCCTGTGGTGGTAGAGGAAAACCCCACCTATCACGGCCTATTCGGTTATGTGGAAAACGCCACTTACCGCGGCACCGTCTTTACCGACTTTTCGCTGATCCGCCCCGGCAGCCTGCACAAGGCCAATGGCGGGGTGCTGCTGATGGATGCGGTCAAGGTGCTGGAGCGGCCCTACGTTTGGGACGGGCTCAAACGGGCACTGCGTTCCCGCAGTCTGGATCTCAGCTCGCTGGAGCGTGAAGTCTCCCTGTCCGGCACAGTTTCACTGGCGCCGGAGCCTATCCCTCTGGATGTCAAAATCGTGCTCTTCGGTGACAACCAGACCTACCAGTTACTGCAGCATTATGATCCCGACTTCAGCGAGCTGTTTCGGGTGACCGCCGACTTTGAAGATGTGATGCCAAGAAGTCCGAAGGCCGAATGTTTCTATGCCAGATTTATCTCCTCGATAGTGCACGACAACCAGATGCTGCACTGCGATCGCAGCGCCATTGCGCGGATAATCGAATTCAGCTCGCGCCAGGCCGATGACCAAACCCAGCTGTCACTGCATTCGGCCAATATCGCCAATCTGCTGCGGGAGACCCACTACTGCGCCAAGGCGGCCAACGCCCGCAGTATTCGCCTCGCCCATGTAGAGCAGGCATTGGCGCAGCAGGAGCAAAGGGTATCGCGTCTCAGGGACCAACTGATGCAGAGCTTTCACAAGGGCACCACCCTCATTGATGTGCACGGCAAAGTCTGCGGCCAGGTCAACGCCCTGTCGGTCATCGCCACCACAGATCATCAGTTTGGCCTGCCCAACCGTATCAGCGCGACCACAGCTTTTGGCAAGGGCGAAGTGTTGGACATTGAACACAAGGTGCGCCTCGGCGGCCGTATTCACTCCAAGGGGGTGTGGATCCTCTCGGCCTATATCAAAACCCTGTTGGGACGCGAGGCCGATATTCCGCTGACCACCTCCCTGACCTTCGAGCAATCTTATTCCGGGGTCGATGGCGACAGTGCCTCCATGGCCGAATGCTGCGCCATTATCTCTACAATCGCCCAGGTTCCCCTGCGCCAGGATATTGCCATAACAGGTTCAATGAACCAGTTCGGTGAAGCCCAGCCCATAGGCGGGGTCAATGAAAAGATTGAAGGCTTTTTCGATGTCTGTGCCATCAAGGGGCGCAGACATACCCAAGGGGTGATCATTCCCGCGGCCAACGCCCACAACCTGATGCTGAAAAAGCCTGTGGTGGACGCCATCAGCAAGGGCAAGTTCCATATCTGGACGGTCGAGCATGTGACCGAGGCGATGGCATTGCTGTGCGATATGGAAACCGGCAAGGCCGACAAGCGCGGTCATTACCCGAATGGCAGTTTACTGGGACTGGCCTCGGCCAGGCTGTCAGCTTTAAAAGCCAAAGATAAAGCGTAATCCAACGCTAAAGTAAGCAGCGCCGCTCAAGGGCGGCGTTTGATTATCCCAAAGGGGTTGAACACCCCAACCGCTGCCGACATGTGCTGACAGAAGAACGCTCCGGGATACGTTTCACCTCTTCCAGAATAGACTGATAGATCAGCGCAGTAGATTCATGTTGCATCCGCTCGAAGGTGCTGACCAGATGATATGAAGGCGATTTGTGCTCAGGCATGCGGATCTCAAACGGGATCACCAAACGCTGTTTCTCCAGCTCCTTTTCCACCAGCAAGCGGTTGACATAGGCAATTCCCGCGCCCAAGACCGCGGCTTCTATGGCCTGAACTGAATTTTGAAATACCAGCCTCGACTGTTGTGCTCGCCGTTCAATGCCAAAGTACTGTAATACTATATCCCACTGTACCAATCTATTATTGGTATATATCAAGGTCATATTATCGACGGCATTTTGTGTTAAAGAATCATAATTAACCGCACAGTATTCAGGGTGACAAACGGCCACCATTTCCTCATCAAAGAGATGAACGGAATAATAATTATCCCAGGAGTCATAACCGTATCTAATAGCCAGATCCAGACCAGTACTTCCAAAATCAAGATATTCCAGGGTATCGATAAACTCGATACTGATCCCCTTATGATAAATATGACTCTGGCTCATTCTTGGCAATAGCCAGTTTTTCAGCAGTGACGGCGGCACAGCCAGTTTCAATGAGGGGCTATGTCCCTGCACCCCAAGGTCTATGGTGGCTTCTTCCATATTTTGTAGAATAATCGCGACTCTGGCGAAATATTTTCGGCCGCTGTGAGTGAGCTCCAATTGCCTGTGACTACGGTCAAACAATTCTTTACCGACAAAGTTTTCCAATGCGGCGATTTGGTGACTGATTGCGCCCGGCGTCACATTCAGTTCAACCGCTGCCAATTTAAAACTCTTGAGTCTTGCGGCCGCTTCAAAACAAATCACCGCCTTCATTGGTGGAATTATTCTCATATTTTCTCTTAACACTTTAGTTTTTTTAACGTCACAGACGAAAACGATTGGTTTGATAACTCACCCATGCATTAACAATATTATCAAGGCATAACAAAACCATGTGTGAGGATATTCATGAAAAGAATAATGTTATTGGCCGGTACTGCATTTCTGTATACCGGCATGGTATCTGCTGCGGGTCTGGCCGAGCACCATATCAAACAGGCCGGGGCCGATTGTCAGTCCTGCCACAGTCAGCCCATAGAGGTAAAAGACAATGAGGCTCGGGAAAACCAGGCTTGTATCAGTTGCCACGGCTCGCTGCAGGAGTTGGCTCAGCAGGCAAAACAACCGCTTTCGCCCCACCACAGTCATCTTATTGACCTGTCCTGCACCAGTTGCCACTCGGGCCACAAGGAGCCTGTGATGGTGTGTCAGACCTGCCATGACAGTTTCAAGAGCAGTTTTCATATTCCCTTCTCCGCGAGTGATAAGGTAGCGGATACCTATGTCTTCCCCGAAGTATCTCAGCAAGCCATAGACAAGGCGCTGGCCGCAGGTCCGGTGGAAAGGCATGAGCTTCTGGTCATTGGCGCCGGCGCCGCCGGACACGCCGCCGCCGTATCGGCCCGCCAGCACGGTATCAAAGATGTGGTATTACTTGAGAAACAACCCTACATAGGTGGCAATGGCATGCTGGCCGCCGGTGGCATGGCTTCGGCAGAGACCCTGACCCAGGCGTTTCGTGGTTATCAGGACAGCAAGGCGCTCTGGTATCAGGACACAATGAAGGGTGGCCACCAGCTCAATAACCCGGATCTGGTGCATACCCTGGTCAACAACGGCAGTGCCGGTATCGATTGGTTGATGGCCTTGGGCGCAGATATGACTTCCGCGGCCAGTGCCGGTGGCCACAGTGCCGAACGTCTGCACCGGCCCAGCGGCGGTGCTAAGTCCGGCCCGGAAATAATCAAGACCTTGAAAAATGCGGCCGAAAAACTCGGAGTTGAAACCCGCACCAACAGCAAGGTGATACGCTTAGTGCAAGATAAACAAGGCAAAATCACCGGAGTACTGGTGCAAGGGAAACACAGTGGGGTGAACCTGTTGGCAGCCAAGGCCGTGGTGATCGCCTCCGGCGGCTTTGCCCGCAACAATGCCTTGGTCGCCAAATACAGACCGGATCTCAAGGGCGTGGACTCTACCAATAACCCGGGCAATGTCGGCGATGCACTCACCTTTGCCACCGCCATTGGCGTGGATACTGTGGATGTCGACCAAATCCAGGCCTTCCCCACAGCAGCGGCCGGTAAAATGGTTATTTCAGGCACAGCACGCGGCGCCGGTGCCATATTGCTGAACCGCGATGGTGCCAGATTCTGTGACGAGATGGGCCCCAGGGACAAAGTCTCCGAGTGCATCTGGGCTCAACCCGGAAAAGACGCCTGGCTGGTATTTGATGAAACCGTGTTTGAACGTCTGGGGCAACTGCGGGGCATGCTGGAGCTGGGTATCATCTACAAAGCCGCCGATGCCAAAGAGCTGGCCGCCAAAACCCAAATGAATGCCGAAACGGCGGCAGCCGCCGTCAAACGCTATAACGGTTTTCAGGCCAGTGGCAAGGACAGCGATTTTGGCCGCAAGAATATGGCCGACGATCTGCATTTCCCGCTCTATGCCGTGCAGGTTAAGCCTGCGGTTCACCACACTATGGGCGGCCTTAAAATCGCCACTGATACCCGGGCATTGAATAAAGACGGCAAGCCTATTGCCGGCCTTTATGCCGCCGGTGAAGTAACAGGTGGCGTCCACGGTGCCAATCGGCTGGCGGGTAATGCGATAGCCGATACCATAGTATTTGGTCGCATAGCCGGTGAAAATGTCGCCGAATTTATCAAACAAACAGCAACCGATAACCAGTAATCTGTATCGCCCCTTGGGAAGATTCGCAAGGGGCGTTGTTTAAGCCATATTTCCAGCAGCCCCAGTTAGAATATGGCGCAGGAAAGCCTTATTGGTTCACATTTATTAAACATCCTCAGTTAAAACTCCTCGGCTTGCACTATTCTTGTTAAACAAATGTACTAGATTGTCCCGGTCGCAATGGCCGCTGGGTAGATTTATGTCTATATATTTATGGGATACGTCAACATTATCAGAGGATAAACAATGAAGTTCAGCCATAAGATTGTCGCCGCCTCCTCTGCATTGCTTTTGGTAACAGTTGCACTGCTTTCCACCAAGCAATACTTTGCGGTACAGGAACAGATGCAGGCTCAGGTAGGAGCCAGCGTGACCGAAATCATGGATGGACTCAAAAACACGGTTTCTTCTGAGCTGGACTCGCGCAAGAAACTGGCCGCTTATTCAACCAGTATGTTGGAAACCGATCTTTCGCCCGCACACATCCGCGATGTGATCACCCGTCCAGTAATAAAAAACAGCTTCCTTCTGGTCGGCTTCGGTTATGAAAGCGATGGCTCGAATATCAACAACAATCCCGCCTGGGATCCCGGAGCCGGTTGGGACCCCAGGGTGCGCCCCTGGTACAAGGACGCCAAACAAGCCGACGCTTTGATTATCACAGCGCCCTATGCCGACTCGGCGTCAGGGGAAATCCTGGTTTCCATCGCCACTCCAGTCAAAGACAGCGGCCGTTTTATCGGCGCCATTTTTTATGATGTCAGCCTAGTCGGCTTGGCCGAGTTGGTCAATCAAGTCAAACTCTTCAATGCTGGCTATGTGTTTATCGTCTCGGGCGATGGCACCACCATAGCCCACCCCAAGTCAGAGCTGAACGGCAAACCCATGAGCAACTTCCTGCCCAAGGTGTCGTTAAGTGAAGATCCGCAGCAGGTAATGCTGGACGGTAAACCTTATACCCTGGATTTTGCCAAGGTCAGTGGTGAGAACTGGTACGTCGGCGCCCTACTGGATGAAGATATCGCCTATGCCGCCGTCAGCGAACTGCGCAACAGCTCTGTCCTGTACGCCATTATCGCCGTCATAGTCAGCATCACACTGCTGCTGATGCTGATCAAGACCCTGATGCGGCCTCTGGAAACCCTCAATAAGGCGATTCAAGATGTCGCCTCGGGCGAAGGGGATCTGACCCAGAGGCTGGATACGGACACTGACGCCGAATTCTCGGCACTGGCATCTGGCTTCAACAGCTTTACCGCCAGTCTGCAACAGCTCATCACCCAGTCCAAGGCCATAGGGCAGCAGATATTGCAGAGTTCTGAAATGACCTCGGCCGAGCTGCAGCAATCCACAGACGCCATGAAATCCCAGTTGCATGAGCTGGAACAGTTGGCCACCGCCATGCACGAAATGGCCACCACCTCGTCGGATGTTGCCCGTAATGCCCAGGGCGCCGCTACCGCAGCCAAAGACGCCGATAGCGCCACCAGTGTAGGCACTCAGGTGGTCAGCGCCACTACAGATGCAATCAATGCCCTGTCAGAGCGGATTGATATGGCAGTGCAAGAGGTCAAAGAGCTGGAAACCGCCACCAGCAATATCGCGACGATTCTGAGTGTTATCAATGATATTGCCGATCAAACCAATCTGCTTGCACTCAACGCCGCCATTGAGGCCGCCAGAGCCGGTGATTCGGGCCGAGGTTTTGCCGTGGTGGCTGATGAAGTGCGCACTCTGGCACAGCGCACCCAGGAATCCACCACAGAAATTCGCGCCATGATAGAGCAGTTGCAGGCCGGATCCCGCGCCGTGGCCGACGTGATGAATCAGAGTAAGGACACCACCCAGGAAGCCGTTACCAAGGCAGAAGGTGCCAATGAGGCGCTGAACCGTATCCGCGATGCCATTCAGCAAATCACCGATATGAATCTGCAAATCGCCTCGGCCGCCGAAGAGCAGAGCCTGGTGGCCGAAGAGATCAATAACAACACGGTCAGGATCAAGGATCTGTCGGTGCAGGTATCGGATTCGGCGACTCAGGCCAACTCAGCCATGCATACCCAAACCGAACAGGTACGGCAGCAGGACGCCATACTCAACAAGTTTATTGTCTGAAACCGCCAGTGCGCCCAGGTACCAAGCCCGGGCGCACCGTATCCACAGCTACCGGAGAGTCGATATGAAAGGCAAACTCCTGATATTGAGCGCCTGTCTGCTGCCGCTGCTGGCGAATGCCGAAGACAGCAGCCAAGAGCAACGCATCAAGGCATTGGAACAAAGAGTCATGGAACTGGAGCAGCTACTGCAAGCCCAGCTGCAACAATCCGGCACTCACTCGCCAATGATGGCCCAAGACACAAGCCAAACCTCAGCATCGTCGCAACAAGCCAGCAAGCCTGAGCCTGCCGCCAGTCAAACGATGCAGGATAAGTCTCCTTCTATGACCTCCTCCCTTGGCGCTAGCCAATTCACTCTGTACGGCTCGCTGCGCCCAACACTGGAATACAGGGATCGCGGCAAAGATCAGTGGGACATAGGCGATGCGCTGTCGCGAATTGGAGTCAAGGCAGAAACCGAGTTTCTTCCCGGCTGGCGTGCTCTGGCGCAAGGGGAATGGAAAATCCGTATCGATGATAATGGCCGCTTCGGTGAGGCGAGACTGGCGTTTGCCGGAGTCGACTCGCCATACGGCAAGCTGACTCTGGGGCGGCAACGCCCGGTGCAATATACCCTGGTGGCGGAATACACTGACATTTTCAACAATGCCAACAGCCCCTTTGGCTACAATCAGGAAAGCCCCTTCTTTGTCGACAACGCTTTAATTTATCAAGTTAACATTGAGCTTTTCACCCTGATGGCTTCGGCAGTATTTGATGACAGTGAATACAATAGCGGCGCCGATATCATCAACCTGGGGGCGGGATTCGATTGGCAGCAGTTGCATCTGGGGCTGACCTGGCTGGCCCAGGATAAATATGCAGGCGATATCAAGCAGGGTGACGAGCAAGTGTGGGGCGCGGTAGCAGCCTATACCTGGCACAACGGCATCTATGCCGCCGCCAGTTACCAACGCAAGGAGTATGACTTTGTCAGTGCTAACAATCGAGATGGCGATACCTTTGATGGCGCGCTGGCACTGCCGCTTGGCAAGGACTACAAACTCAAGCTGGGTTACTTCTGGTTCAAAGATGGCATAGAAGATTTCAGCAGCCTGGACTATGACGGTTACAACCTGACACTGGAATGGCAGCCGCTGAATAATGTACGTTTGCACCTTGAATATCTGGCGCAAAACTATGACAACCGAGAGGATGAGTCGATAGTGGCTGCCGGTATCCGCTATGACTTCGATCTCAATTGGCGTCTTCCTTAGGGAAGGTGCCAATAAGTCCTCGTGGCCTTCTCTTTTGTAGAGAGAGGCTTACACAACAATTGGTGTTCAAGGCTGCTGACTGAAGGCATGCCGGGGCCTGTCGAAGTCAATCTGTATCAATCGTGATGATTAGCCCTGTAAATAACTACTTTGAATGAACCCTGGCAATAAAAATCCCCGCTGATGCAACCTGCGGGGATTTTTTTATCTGCTTTGTCAGCAGTTTTTGGCAGCTGGCCCAAGTAAGAACCCAGACTCAGGTTTGGCTTTGGATCTAGCTTTGGCTTTTGTTTAGCTCAGCCTCAGCGCTTGCGCCGCAACAAGCCAAGAGACAAGAGCGCCAGCAGACTCCAGCCGAGCGAACCACCCGAGTCTGGCTCCTCCAGCGGCGGCTCTGGAGGACTCACAGGGTCAACCCCGTCGGACTCCACCTTCAGCATAAAGCTGGTGCTAGCGGCATCGCCACTGTTGAGGCTATCACGTACAGTTACCGTGACCTGGGTTTCACCGTGGAAATCTGCCTCGGGGATCAAGTTGAAGCTGTCACCATCAATCTCGGCGCTGATGTGTTCACCACTGATCTCCAACAGATTCGGCACCTTATCGGCATCGACATAGGTCACGGCAATACCGTCTATACGGCCATTTTCGGCAACACTCATGTCACTGAGTGGCGCCAGCTGGATATTGCCTTTAACCGCAATCTGATGGCTCAAAGTGCCCGGCTCGCCGCCTTCGAGATCGTAATTAAGCGTTATGGCAAGCGCCTTCCCGGTAGCGCCGGGTTGAATCGCCGCCTTGAAGCTCAGCTCGACCCGGCTCTGCTCAGGCCCTGTGTAATCAAAGCAGATCACCAGATCGTCCTTAAGCAAGGTATCCAGGTTATCGAAGCCCAGCATCTCATAAAGATAGCCATTCTTCGGCCCCGCGCCGCTGGACCAAGTACTGTCAAAGCCTTCGACAAACACAGCCCCGTCGGCCACATCGGCCCCCAGGTTCTGGTAGGCATAGATGATCTCGTACATGCCGGGATGATCGTCGATACCGCTGCGCAGTATGGTCTGGAAGTCAAACTCCTGGCCTGTCTGGCGGTCGGTAACATTATCAAACTCGAGGAACAACAAGTCCCCCAAATCCGGACGCTCTTCCTTGTACTGAGTGGCTATGGTCAAGCCCCAAGGCTCTTCCCAATGGCGGCGGTACTTCATCTCAAAACTGCCACGCCAGAAGGGGGCCAGCGCCTCGTAGAGGAAACCAGGGCCGCGGTGCGCGCCCATATACCAGTAGGCAGTGTTAAACTGCAACGCGCCCACAGTATGCATCCGCATATAACCGGCATTGGCCTGGTTGTACACCTTGAACTCGGCGCCCTCTTTATAGAACAGCCAATCGATAGGCACATCGACACTGGCTTGAGAGTCGCCGGCCAACCAGTCGGCGTTGGGCTGCATGCCAAACTCGCCGAAGAGATCTATGTAGCCACCGGTAGAGTACTCATCAATCATAGGCGTGCGACACATGGCATCGTTGAGGTTGGTACTGACCTTGTATTGCCGCTCCACCAATCGAGTGCTGGGCTGCTGGCCTGTCAGCGTCAGGCCGCTTTCATCGGCAACAATCGCTTCGGCAACCGCAGGATTATTGCTCTTGATGGTCGCCGGTGCCAAACGCATGCCTTCGGGTAACTTGAGCTGCAACTCATAGTTACGATCGCGGGATTCCAGGTTGGCCGCCAGTTTAACGGTAACATCCACCACATCTTCGCTCAGCGCCTTGTCCTGACTGACTGACCAGCTTACGGCATCCTCGCCGCGGCGGATATTGAGGGCACTGAAACCGAAAGAACCTTCAGCGCCGGGGCCGGCACCGAGATCCATACCGCCATAGAAGACATCCCCTTGCTTGGCATCGGGAATATTCCAGTTGAGGGTCAACTGATAGTCACCATTGCCATCATGCGACGCCGGACCATCCAGGCTCAACATACCGAAATCGTCATCGGCCATGATCACCGCATGGCCGGTCACAGCTTCCACTTCCCCCTTGCCATAGGCCATGGCGGTGGCAAACCAATAGGTACCAGGGGCCGGGTTTTCCAGACTACAGAGGTTGTGCTCGGCTTGGCTGGAAGAGAAACACACCAGCTCGGCATCGTATTCTGCCTTGAGCGCCCTGTCATCCTGCTCCATCTCCTCTTGCGAAGGGATAAAGCCGTTATTGCCGTTGGCATCCCGCCCCAGGATCACAAAGGGGAACACCCCTGAATAACGGGGGTTCATCTCCTCAAGCGTGCTGGTGCGCTTGGCGCTCTGCACTTCCACCACCAAACGCTTGGCGCCTTCGGGAACCGTGACGGTTTGAATATCCCAGCCCTTCTCTATGTATTCCAGATCAAGGAATGGCGCCACGGCTTCCAGGGTGGCAGTTTTTAGCTCAGGCTGCACCGGGCCGTAGAAACGAGGCGTCAGTTGAGCATAGGCCGAGGTATTCATCTTCAGGGTTTCACTGCCCTGAGCCCGGCTGATCTCCAGGTCCATGGATACCGGCATCTGATCAGCCTTACTGGCCACGACTACCGGCATATGCAACTCAGGGGAAGTGCCTGACGCTTCAGTGAGTCTGAGCTCACCGTTGAAGAAGGCGTCCTTGTTTTGTACCTGCTGCCAAGGCGCTCCCGGCTCACCCGGATTGACGTTGGACTCAATCAACGGTGGCACTTTGGCCTTGATCACCAGAGTCTGACTTTCGCCCTTGGCCAGGGTAAAGTTCTCGGGAGAAACACTGAGCTCAAAGCCCTGCTCCTTACCCAAAGCCTCGGCACTCCAACTGCCGTCGCGGGTGGCAGTAACTGTGCGCATCCAGCTGCAACTTTGCTCACAGGCCATTTCCACCATGGAAGGCAAGTTGAGCCAATTGACTATCCCGCCGTTCTCCGGATTGGCATTGCGGTAATTTTCTATGGTCTCATCCATCACCAGGCCGGTATCGGCCGCGCGGGCAACATTGATGGCACCGGCGCCGGCCATAAAGTGATAGAAAGGCTCCAGCAACTCATAACCTGTGTTGAGATACACAGGCCCGGCTGTCATCATCAGCGCCGACTGCACTTCGGCAGGGGTCCACTCGGGATGCAGCTGCATCAGCAGTGTCATGGCACCTGTCACATGAGGCGCCGCCATTGAGGTGCCGCTCATAAAGGTCCAGTCGGAGGCATCCGGCGCGCCGGTAAAGGGTTGATCATCGGCGTTGGCAGCGTAAATCTGTACCCCGGGAGCGCTGAGATCCGGCACCAAGGTGTTGTTGGTGCGGCTCGGGCCCATTGAGCTGAAAGGCGCCAGGTTATTGGCCAGGGCATCATCAAACAGATACTCGTTGCTGAAGTCCGAGATAGTCGCTATGGCCGTGCCGGGATCACTGTATCTGACCCAGTTTTTCAGCTTGTATCTGTCGCTCTGCTTTACCTGGATCCCAGGGATCACAAAGCTATCGGCCACCAGATTGTCGACCTGATAGTCCACGTTTTGCAGAATAAAACCACCGGCGCCGCCAGCCGCCACATTCTTGGCCTTGTCCACTCTGGGAATGTCACCGCGCTCACAGATGACTATCTGGTCATCGCGGAAGGTTCCGGCGGGGAAAGGTGCGTTACAGGAAGCGGCGTTGAAATCATCGCTGGGGTCAGGGTCGGCATAGTTTTCAGCCAGCACCACTTCGCCGGTAATGCCGCCGGAGAAGCTCTTGCCCACAATAGGCTCAGACGGGCGATAGCGTTCGTTACCGCCGAAATTGTCGATATGCTTGTTACCGGCTTCCAGCACCCTGTCGTGGGTGGTGGCGCCAACTGTCGTCACCCAGGGAGAGCTGTGATCCGCACTCCAATAAGCACCGGCATTGCCGGCGGCGACAGCCACAGAAATCCCCGCCTCACGGGCGGCCAGAAACGCCAGCTCCATGGGGTCGGCCCAGGGCAAAGATTCGGCACCACCGATGGAGAAGTTTATCGCATCGACCCCGTCGGCAATGGCATCTTCAAAGGCCGCCAGAATCGCCGACTCGGGACAACCGGCATAGGGATCACCACCGTTGCCGGGCCAACACACCTGGTAAGAGATGATATGAGCCCGCGGCGCGACACCGCTGGTAGCCGGGAAGTTAAAGGGCACATTGACCCCATCACTGGTGGCATCACCGGTTGCAGCCTGCAAAGGCGTATTGTCCAGATGGTTACCTGCTACTGTGCTGGCAGTGTGGGAGCCATGGCCGTTATAGTCCTCACCATTGGCCGGGCGCAACATGACAGGTGTGCCCCAGGGGTTGGCCCGAAATTCCGGCGCCCCGTAAACATCTGTGATCTCGGGGTAGGAATGTACCCCCACCAGTTTGTTGTTACACAACTCAGGGCTGTCGACACAATCACCGGTAAACTTGTTGCTGCCGAGCGGGTTCAAACGCACATAGTCTTGATCCTCGGCAAAGGCAGGGTGATCTGTGTTAACCCCGGTATCTATGATCCCGACCAACATGCCCTCGCCCTTGGCGGCCAGGCCTGTACTCGGGTCCTGGCCGAGCCAGATCCGATCGGCGCCGATAAACTCAGGCCCTCTGTCGGTACGCAGTTGGAAAATGCGGTTGGGGGTTATCCGCTTGACGCCGCTCTGGCGGGCAAGAATTTTGGCATCTTCCTGAGTCATCTCCACCACCATGGCATTACTGGCAATGGTGAAGCGCTGTTTCAACTGCAGATTGGCACCGGCCTGACGGGCGCGGTTTACGAAACTGTCCTGACGCTTTTCCAGGAAACGGCTGTAAGCCCTGGCATCAGTCGTATTGACACTGACCCGACCTTTGGCGATCAGCGAGCGATTTTTCGGTGCCTTGGTGGCCGCCAGCCCGGAAATACTGCCGTCGTAGGTTGCCAGAGGTTCTTCGTTAAGCTGCACTATATAGCTCTGAACGCCGCTGACAGATGGATCCGGCTGAAATATCTGTTCCGGCGTCCGCTGGCGCAATAGCTGGTTGAGCACACCCGGCTGACCGGCATAGATGTCGCCTTCAAGGCTCGCCTTACGAGCCTTGTCTGCCGCCAACACCTGTTCTTTGGTAAAACTCGGCTGATAGAAATTGCCTTTGCCCACGGGTTGCATCTGAACCTGGGCGGTGGCGCTCATCATGCCCCCGAAATAGAGCGCGGTCAGACTGGCCAGCGCCGTCTGCCGGAACCGCGTTCCAAGCTGATTATTTGTTATAGTCATAGGTCCTCTTTAAGACTCTTGCTTTCAATTACGCAGAAAATCTGCACTACAGATATAACAAACAAAAACAAACAACTTCGTAGCATTTAGTAACCTTGCAATTACATGCGGATTTATGGGATGCTGATGAAACCTGCAACTTTCTTTCGCCGCTTTTGGATTACAAGCCTCTGATATGAAGGTTAAATATGAAACTGACTTGGGTAATTGCTCTGTTGTTTCTACTACAGCCATGGCCGACCAGCGCCAACTGTAATCCAGCAGCCCCTTTAACTTCTGAACCGGCATTGCAGCTGCATCTAACACTGACCAATGATCCCTGGCCCCCTTTTATTGAGGCCGATGGCAAAGCCGGTTTGGCACTGGAAATAGTTCAGAGCGCGCTGGCGGTTCACTGTTATCGCTTGCAGGTGGAGTTAAAGCCCTGGGCCAGGGCACTGAGATCGGTTAAAGAGGCCAAAACCGATCTGCTGCTGGCCACCTGGCATACACCGGAGCGAGAGCAAGTGCTGCTGTTTTCCGAGCCCTATCTGCAAAATCGCCAGCGTTTCATCAAGCGCAGTGGTGATCCCTTTGAATACACAGATCTCGACAGCCTCAAGGGGAAAAGAATCGGCGTGGTACGCGGATACAGCTATCAAACCGGTTTTCGCGCCGCGAGCGATTTTATTCGCGTGCCCAACAACAGTCTGGAGTCCAATCTGAAGATGTTGGCAGTGGGTCGTCTGGATTTGACTCTGGAGGATGAGATTGTCGCCACAGATACATTCTGGCGTCTGCAACAGGAAGATAGCTTCGACTTTACCGGTCCGCCATTGGATATCCGCAACCTGCACCTGAGCACCAGTCGCCTTCATCCCCATGGCGCTAAGTTGATAGCCGAGTTCAATCAAGGGCTGGAGACAATCAAAAAAAACGGCGAGTATGCCAAAATACTCGCCAAATATGGGGCAATTCTACAAGGACGCCAGGCACCGCCAATACTGCATCTCGATGGCGCCATGGCTAAGCGGGTTAAGGGGGCTCTGGTCGGGATGCCCTGTTTCAGTCGAGAGTGGCCAGCATCTCATCCGAGTAATCCTGCAGGCTCTCGCCGCTGCGAACCTTGGCGATATAGTCAGGGTTAGCAATAAAGGGGCGGCCTATGGCGACCAGATCAAAACGCCCGGCAGCAATCGCATCGGCAGCCGTTTCCGGGCTGTAACCACCCACACCCACCAGATTTCCCTGGTAGTGGCGGCGCATGTAGTCCGATACCCGGCCATCAAGGAAGTCAAAGCGCATGCTGTCGTCAAACATGCCCTCATGCAGATAGGCCAATCGGCGGCAGCCAAGCTCGGCGAGCAGATAATCGAACACCTGGCGGTCACGGGGATCGGCACTCATATTGAAGTATGCCCCGGGTGACAAACGCAGCGCCGTGCGATCTGCACCTATGGCGGCTATGGTGGCATCCACCACTTCCAGGGCAAAGCGGCTCATATTTTCAGGCGTTTGACCGTACTCATCTTCACGTCGGTTGCTGTCGTAATGCAGGAACTGATCGATGAGATAACCGTTGGCACCGTGGATCTCCACACCATCGAAACCGGCCTCAATTGCGTTTTCTGCCGCCTTGGCGTAATCACGCACCAGTTCAGCAATCTCGGCCTTGCTGGCCGCCTTTGGAGTTTGGTAGCTCAGCTCGCGCATTCTCGGCACTGTACCTTCAACGCCCACGGCTGATGGTGCCAACACATGTTCACCATTAAAGAAGTGCGGATGCGCGACCCTGCCTGTGTGCCACAGCTGGGCAAAAATCTTACCGCCCTTTTCATGCACGGCATCTGTCACCCGGCGCCAACCGGCAATCTGAGCCTGGGTGAAGAGCCCAGGAGTGTTGGGATAGCCCTGCCCATCCGGGCGAATGATGGTGGCTTCACTGATGATCAGCCCAGCCTCGGCGCGGCGGGCGTAGTAAGCCAACATGGCATCGGTCGGCACCAAATCGGCATCGGCCATACAACGGGTGAGCGGCGCCATCATAAAGCGGTTATTGAGTGTGATGCTGTCATTGAGACGATACTGTTCAAACAAGTTCTGGTACATGGTTCCTGCCCTTGGCGAGTTAACGGCTCAGTCACTGGCATTCGCCTTATTCAGAGCCTGAGGAGCTGAGCCCCTATTTGAATGTTCGTTCAAGATAAAGGTTGTTGAATGATCATTCAAGACTTTTTTGAACAAATATTCAAATTGCAGTAAACTCGGCGCATCAAAGTGGGAAATCATCTTATGAGAAACGCCGAATTCGATCGCGAGAAAGTGCTGCGCAGCGCCATGAATGCCTTTATGGCCAAGGGTTACAGCAAGACGAGTATGCAGGATCTGACCCGGGCAACCGGCTTGCATCCGGGGTCTATCTATTGTGCCTTCGACAATAAGCACGGGCTGTTTCTGGCGGCGATTGACCAGTACCATGCCGATCGCGAGCAGCAGCTACAGGGCTTTTTCCCGGCCGAGGGTTCACGGCTCGAATGCCTGCGGCATTATCTGGACAACATAGTCAGCGAGTGCCTCAGCTGTGATTCCAGCCAGGCCTGCCTTTTGGTCAAAGCCTTGAGCGAAGTGGGTGAGCAAGATCTGGCTGTACAACAGAGAGTGAGCCAACATCTACAGCAATGGCAAACGGCGTTGCAGCAGATACTACAGCAGGCCCAGGTGCAAGGTGAACTGGCCGCCGATAAAGATCCGGCGCAGCTGACCCGGTTTCTGATGATGGGTATTTATGGCCTGCGCACTTATGCCCACACTCACCCGAGCGCCGATGAACTCAGTGCCCTGGCCACAGAGCTGTTTGAGCACCTGAGTCTCTGAGCCGGCCGCAAGCTTTGAGCGCCCAAGGCGCCTCCGCACTGCAGCATCACTGGGCCTTGAAGCCTATCCGAAAGCCACCCCAGTGTTTGCCCTTAACATAAATGGGCACAGAGAGATCGTGCATCACCTCACCCGTGTCACGCTTGTAGGTCTGCAGCAGCACCGGCTCTGTGTGCTGGCCGCAGCGGATCCCAGTTGGGTCGTTGAACAATCTCTTGGTGCGGTTTTGCAGCATATCCCGCTCCCTATCACCGGTCAGCGGCTGGCAAAAACGCTGATTGTGAGTCGGAAAGTAGCCCTTCTTATCGACCGCACCGGCGTAAATCACCTCCCGGTGACGCTCCAGTATCGGCTCCTGCAAGGCCGGAAAGTGCTTGTCGGTAAAACCGTCAAAGGCGGTGTTGTATTTGGGTGGCTCTGTCGCTGCTATCGGCCGATATTGCGGCGAAAACAACTGCTGCTCAGTAAACTTGCCTTCCGCCAACCCTTGCTCCAACGCTTGGCCGCAAGCCTTGGCGGCCTGCTGCGCTTCTTTGAGAATAAGCTGATCGAAACTGCCGGTATCCCAATGCGAAAGCGCCCGGAACATACCCTCTGTGGTCTGCGACAGCCCAAAGGCCTGACGGGAGATCTGCTCGCTGCGATGACCTGTATCTGTCAGCGACTCGCTGATATGGGTAATGGCATTGGAAATATCCGCCGTAGTGCCGCGATATTCACGTAAAGCCGCCTCAATCTGCTCCAACGCCTGCGCCGAATCCTCGACACCCGAAGCGATACTGTCAAACCTCTGCTCCAGTGAATTCATGGCATCCACGGCGCCGGCCGTTTGGCTAACCACCTGATTCATTAGCTGTGAGGTGCCATCGGTCAGCTCTCTTATCTGGGTCAACATGGCGGCAATATTCTGGGTAGCCTCTGCGGTCTTGGCCGCCAAACTGCGCACCTCATCGGCCACCACGGCAAAGCCCCTGCCCGCCTCTCCGGCCCTGGCGGCTTCAATGGCGGCATTGAGCGCCAACAGATTGGTCTGGGCGGCAACACTGTCAATCACTTCGGTGATTTTGCCTATGGCATCGGCCTGCGCCTTGAGTTGTCCCACGCCGGAGGCGGCCTTGTCAACATCCAGGCTCAAGGCTTCAACCGCACGAAAACCACTGGCAGCATACTGACGCCCTTCCATGCTGACACTGCGCGATGCCTGTGCCTGATTGAGCACCACTTCGGCATGTTCACTCAAAGCCACGGTAGTATGACTCAGCTGATTGGCCGCCACGGCAATTTGCCCGGCTTGCTGGCCGCTGGAGTCCAGAGTGAGCTTGAGCTGGTCAACAAAGTGGGACACTTCGGCAGCGCCGATAGCAATACGACTGGCATCCCGGCCCAGTTGCTGCGCCGCCTTGTCATCACTTGCGCCCTCACTGGATGCCTGCTTGGCGCTTTGAGCCACAGGGCGGGAAGCCCAGCCCAGTGCCAATACAGGGCCAATAAGCGCAAGACACCATCCAAGCAGTGAAAGTAATAGATTGTCAGCACTTAAAGCCAGCTGAGCGCAACCCAGTGCCAGCGCCCCGAGCAGCAACCCCGCCAGCATAGGCAAAATACGGTTTTTCTCAGACATGCAGCCTCCCTTCCTATCCTTATTGTTGGTTTGTACCAAATAAGGGATCCTTGAGTTTTCAGCATAACCCAAAGCACGGCGCTCTGCCGAATTGGACATAAGTCTATAGCGAGGTAATGAGCTTCTGCGGCCGGAGACGGTAAGCATGATCAGGCGTGGCTTCACACTGCCGGCAGCCCGATGGGCCGACAGGTGCATTTAGTGCGGGAAAGCTGCTAGAATCTGCCACTCTTTTTCAACGCATTGATGAGACATTGCAAAGATGGGCAGAGCATATCAAAACCGCAAGGAATCCATGGCCAAAACGGCTGCACAGAAGACCAAGGTCTACTCCCGTTACGGGAAAGAGATCTACGTGTGTGCCAAGGGTGGCGGTGTCGATCCCGACGGTAACCTGGCACTGCGGCGCCTGATTGAGCGCGCCAAGAAAGATCAGGTACCGGCACACGTCATCGACCGGGCCATCGACAAGGCCAAAGGTGGTGGCGGTGAAGACTATGATACTGCCCGTTATGAAGGTTTCGGCCCGGGTAACTGCATGGTGATTGTCGACTGTCTGACCGACAACGGCAAGCGCACCTTCACCGAGGTTCGTCAGGCCTTTGTGAAGAATGATGCCAAGCTGGGTGGCCCAGGCACTGTGGCCCACATGTTCGATCACCAGGCAGTATTTGTCTTCCCCGGTGAAGACGATGAAGTGGTGCTCGAAGCCCTGATGATGGCCGATGTCGATGTTGCCGATGTCGAGTTGGAAGACGGCATGATCAGTGTCTACGCCCCCAACACCGAATTCTACAAGGCCAAGACGGCATTGCTGGAAGCCTTCCCCGAGGTCAACTTTGAGATGGAAGAGATCACTTTCGTACCACAGAACATGGTGGAAGTGTCCGGTGAAGATGTCGCCCTGTTCGACAAGTTTATTGCCGCGCTGGAAGACTGTGATGACGTGCAAAATGTCTATCACAACGCCGAGATCATCGAATAATCTCAAAGATTTAGAATATGAAAAAGGGACCAGATGGTCCCTTTTTCATTTCTGCATCAAAGTTAAGTCCTTGAATTAACGCAGTTCCATTTCCTGGATGATCTCGTGGGCTATTTCCGGGGTGGTCACCTCGGGCTTTTCATGAAGATCGGCTTTGAGCTGTCCCTTTCTGTGCTTGAGCGCCGCTTCCAGTTTTTTGCCTGCCTCGGCGATAGCCGGATACATGACTTCGTTCTTGCCGGAGGCCGCGACCGCCACCCCCTCGTAATTGGTTCGAATATCAACCTGATGTACGCCATGCTCTTTGGCAATAATGATGTCCAAGCCAATCAGGCTGGGAAAATGCTTGGCGATTTTGGAAAACTTCTCTTCGATATGGCTACGTACTGCTGCTGTAACTTCAACATGATGACCTGAAAGCTGAATTTTCATAGGTTTTCCTTTTTTCTGCTGATTCACTTATAGAGCTTGGGGCTTTCAGCGTAAAACACAAGGGCCAATGTTCAAATAAGTGTCTTATTCCGCTCTTATGTGGTCAAAATTAATCCAGAGTTCATCATACTCCCTGTTTAGTGCTGTTTTTATCGCCTGTAATTAGCTCGATTTAATTCAGTTCAATATTTTCAGCCCCTTCATTATCAAACCCTGGCCAACTTGATACAGGCATCATTTACAAGCAAAACACGAATGCCAATGTTTATCATTAAGCATTATTAAGATAGAATCAGCGCATCTGTTTCCCTTGGTGGTCAATGACTATCCGCAGCAATCATGAAATCTCTATCTCTGTTACAGTTTCCCAGGCGCTATCCCCAAGCCCTGACCATTATCAGCCGGGCGCTGGCATCTATTGTTGGCGGTTATCTTATCGCGTCTTTGGCCTGTGCCCTGTTGGCTGTGAGCCTGCCTATGAGCCGTATCGACAGTACAGTGAGTGCCATGATGCTGTCTTTTCTGATCTACGCCATGGTGGTTATCAGGGTATTTTGCGTCAAACGCAGTTTGCGGGCCTGGCAAGAACTCCTGCTGCTGGCAGCCGCCTTGTTTGGCATGCTGAAACTGCTGGGGGTTTGAGATGAAAGACAGTTTTTTCCGAACCATGACCTGGCTCCACACCTGGGTGGGCCTGCTGGTATGTTGGGTGCTGCTACTGGTGTTTTTTGCCGGAACCCTGAGCTACTATCGCCATGAAATCAGCCTGTGGAATCAGCCCGAGCTACACAAGGAGGTGTTCCAATCCTACGATAACACCCGCCTTGCTGAGCAATTGAGTCAGGGTGAGGATTATCTCAGGCAGAATGCGGTCAACGCCCAGCGCTGGCTGATTGAATTCCCCACAGAGCGCCACCCCATGTTGAGTTATGGCTGGCAACAGCCGCCGGAGCCGGGGCAGCGCCGCGGCGCCTTCAGTGAACATCTAGTCAAGGCCGATAATAGCGGCTATGTGACTGAAGTGCGGGAGAGCCGCGGCGGCAACTTCTTTTACCGCCTGCATTTCGATCTGCACTATATCTCTGCCATCACGGCACGCTGGATTGTCGGTTTCTGCACCATGTTTATGTTGCTGGCGATCATCTCAGGAATAGTGATCCATAAGCGCATCTTCAAGGACTTTTTCAGCTTCCGTCCCGGCAAGGGTAGCCGTTCCTGGCTCGATGCCCATAATGTCAGCTCGGTACTGGCGCTGCCGTTCCATCTGATGATCACTTATACCGGGCTTATCACCCTGATGATCATCTATATGCCTTGGGGCATATTGGTCAACTATGACAGTGACCGCCGGGAATTTATCAATGAAGCCCGTCCCGGCAGCAGCTTTACCCGCATAGCTGCCGCCAATGAAGCCGCGCCTCAATTGCCACTGGCAAGCTTCCTGCCCAAGGTGCAGCAAACCTTTGCCGAACTGCCGCTCAAGTCGGTGTCAGTGATCAACCCGGATGATGCCAACAGCCGGGTCATGGTCACTTTCAACACAGGCGAGCAGGTCACAGAACGGGAGCTGTTTATAGTGTTCAGCGGTACTGATGGCGAGCTTCTCTACAGCACAGACAATGACATCAGCGCCGCCAAGGCGACTCACGACGCCATGATGTCCTTGCACACAGCCCGTTTCTCCGGCCCCGCACTGCGGGGGCTCTTCTTCCTTCTGGGGCTGAGCGGCTGCGTGATGATAGCCAGCGGCACCTTGATGTGGGCGGTAAAGATTCGCCAGAAACAACAAAAAGCCATCAGTCAGGGCGCCAAGCCCAGCCTGGGTCTGCGCCTGGTGGAAACGCTGAACCTGATGTTTATCCTCGGTCTGCCCCTGGGTACAGTGGCCTTTTTTTATGCCAATCGCCTGCTGCCTGCCTCTTTGCCTGGCCGCAGTCAATGGGAGGTTCACAGCTTCTTTATTCTGCTGCTGATCAGCGGCTTGCTGGCTATCTGGCGCAGAGACAGAGCCATGTGGCGCGCTCAACTGGCGGCGCTGACAGCTGCACTCGCGTTCTTGCCGCTGCTGAACGCCCTGACCTCGCCAGCCAACCTGCTGAGCAACCTCGCGGCCGGTCAGTGGCAATTGGCGGGATTTGATCTGCTGGCGCTGGCCTTCGCAGCCCTTGGCTTATTTGCCTTCAAGCGTTTGGGGAGGCAGCCAATGAAACAAACGGCCAAGGCCCAAAAACTTCAGGCGGTGCGCGGATGATGATTGCACTTATTGCGTTGACTTATCTCGCCTTTGGCCTGCTGGCCATGTCCATGTTTGGTCATTTCCGTGAGGCCATGGGGCGCGCTCCCAAAACTCTGGAAAGCCGCCTGCTGTATGCGGGCGGTTGGTTGGCCCTGCTGGCAAGCTTTGTGCTTTGTGGCATGGGGTATGGCTGGGGTTATGGCAGCATACTGTTTTTCGGCCTGATGACGCTGGCTGCCCTACCTGTGGTTTTGCAGCTCAGCTATCTCGGTCGCAGTCTGCCTAAAGCGCTTATGTTGGCGCCGGTTGTTTTTGTTGTGGGTTGGTTTATCTAACCAATTTTGGCTCAAACTCTGCCATGAAAAAGCGCTGCAACTGCAGCGCTTTTTAGTGCGTATCTCAAAATAGATCCAGCAATCAGCGAGGATTTTTAGGGCTCTTACAGCCTTTGCCCTTACAACCACCAGTGTCACCGCCACCGCCGGTACCACCGCCTGAGCAACCGTTGGCGGTCAGGTAATCCACTGCATCCTTGGCCTGCACCAGACCATAACCTGTCTCATCATCACGGCCGACAGCACCGAGATCTTCGGCGGTGGCACGCAATGCCGCACGAATGTCACTGTTGCTGCACTGAGGGAAATGACTCCACACCAAGGCCGCAACCCCTGCCACATGAGGTGTCGCCATCGAAGTACCGTCGAAGTAAGCATAGTTACCCGCGCCGATATCAACGCTGGCATTGCTGCCAACTGCCGCCAACATGGCCGCACCATCAGTATCACTCACACCCACAGACGGAATGGCGGTAACCACCTCACCCAGAGTCCCGTTTAAGGCCCCCGGCTCATTGTTGTAGATAATGGCCGCAACACCACCGCCATTTTCGCAGGCGAGCACCTTGTCGGAGAAGGCGATATTACCGCGTTGAATTAAACACACTTTACCGGCGGCATCACACTGGCTCTCACCTGTGCCGCAGTCCGCCAGAGTACCGGCGGCACTACCTGTAGGTGAGCCTTCCATACCTATGGCTTCGTAACCATTGCCGGCCACTGAGGCCGCAGCCACCAACGCAGTGCCCATAGGCACGGAGGAAAGCACGCCAACACCCGGGCCTGAGAGTTCAACCTGACTGGTACGTTGTGAGAAATCCGCATGCTGCTTGTTGGCATCCACTGCGGCAACCGACACCACAGAGTTATAAGATGCCGGATAAGAGTGACGAGTATTACCGTCGTTACCGGCGGCGGCAATACTCAAAATGCCACGGCTGTCGGCGGCGGCAAAGGCACGGTCCTCGGTGCGGCTCTTCAAGCTGCCACCCAGACTCATGTTGATTACCTTGGCGCCCGCCTGCTCACACTTGTCCAGTGCGGCAACCAGGCTGGATGAATAACCCCAGCCATCGGCATTAAACACCTTGATAATGTGCAGGTTAAGATTGCCGTTGGGGTTTACACCAACCACACCAACCCCATTGTTAAGTGCGGCAATAGTCCCGGCCACATGGGTACCATGATGGTTTTCATCTGTATACCAGTTGCCGGTACCGGGGTCATTAGTGCCATCGACATTGTTGCCCGACAGATCTTCATGGGCCAATTGGTAACCTGAGTCTATGATACAGACCTTCATATTACCGGTCTGGGCGTCACTGAGTTGGTCGGCCTGTACCATGGGAATACCATAAGGCACTACCTGTGAAAGCGGGAAACGTTTCACATCCGCTTCGACATATTCCACGTTGGGATTGTTGGCCAGGCCCTTGAGAGCCTGAGCCGGGATGGAAAAGGCGGCGTTGTGGGCCGACAGATCCAGTTCCATTTTGGCGCCCATAGCCTTCATCTGCGCCATAGTGCCGGGGCCTTTCCCCTCCTTGAACTTAACGATGTAACGTTCGTTATCTGCAGCCTGTGCACCGACGCACAGCACCAGGGTAACCGCTGCCGCGAGGGGCTTGTAAAATGCCTGCCTAATGTTCTCCTGCAATTTGTCTTTGATCAGTATTTCGAACCATCTCGAAATATCATTTTTATCAACACTTGAAACATTGCGTTTACACACTCTGTTGTTATAGCGCCGCCAGACGACAGATGCAAGACTAAAGTAGGTGGAATGACCAAAGAGATAAGACCAAAGCATTAAAGTTAAAAAACACAAATATTCAATTTAAAACAATTAGTTAATAAAAAACAGCTCTTGGCTGTACTGAGAAAAATCGAGCAGGGTGGAATCGTGATGACCTGTGGCAGACAAGGGTTTGGCAAATAGGCTATAGTGGCCGCTACTTTGCAAACCGTCTCAAGGAGCATCCAATTGAGTTTTCATCTGACCGTATCCTGGCAAACCAGCCCGGCGCCCGAGGGAGAGTTCAATCGCGATCATCAAATAGACTTTGGTACAGGCCAACAACTGCTGGCATCAGCAGCCCCCGAATACAAAGGCAATGAAGCCAAGGTCAATCCGGAAGAGAGTCTGCTGGCGGCATTATCGTCCTGCCATATGCTGACCTTCCTGACCATAGCTCACTTGAAGCGCTTACCGGTAGAGAGCTACCGGGATAACGCCACCGCAGAAATCGGCAAGAAGGAGTCTGGTAAAATTGCCGTGACCCGCATGAGCCTCAACCCTGAAGTCACTTTTGCCGAAGGCACTGAGATAGATAGGGAAACACTGGAAAAGATCCACGAAAAGGCACATGCCAACTGCTTTATCGCCAACTCACTGGCGGCCGATACCGAAGTAGAAATTAATTTCTGAGCAATAAAAACGGGTGCTACCGGCCTGGGAACCACTTGGCCGATAACACCCTAACACCTGCACAGGGGATGCAAAATGCATCCCCTGTTTTTTATCACTGCTTACTTAATATCGTCCGCTTCACCCTTGGGAGGCATGGGGCGAGCATTCAATGCCGGTATGGGTTCGCGTACCAGTTCATCCTTGAGATAACTGATAGCCCGCTCGAGCTGGGCGTCTTTGCCTTTGAAGGTTGCCAGCGGCAGGTTGTCTACCTCGATATCCGGGCTGACACCTCGGCCTTCAAGCACCCAGCGACCATCGATGGCATACTGAGGGTACTCGGCAACCCGAGCCATGCCCCAATCGGTGAGGCTGTTGCGCCCCGAGAGCCAAACCCCGGCACCCGCCGTCTGTTTACCCACCAAGGGCGCCAGTCCCAGCGCCTTTATGCCGGCGGAGAAGGTTTCACCATCGGAATAGGTCAACTGATCCGTCAGTACCACCAGGTGGCCGCGGAACGTCTGTTGCATGTTGACATAAGGCGCGCCTGTTGTAGGTTGCCAGAAGGCCCATGCCTTACGCAGCAGCTTTTCAATGATCCAGCTGTCGATATTACCGCCACGATTGCGGCGCACATCGATAACCAGACCATCCTTGTCGTAGTTGGCGTAAAACTCGCGGGCAAAGCTCTCAATATCACCACTGCCCATGGCATACAGATGCAGATAACCTATCTTGCCGTCGCTGGCCTTGGCCACCTTATCGGCATTGGCATTGACCCAATCGAGATACCTGAGTTTGGCATTGTCACGGTTGCTGATAGCCTGCACTATTACCTTGTGCTGCTTGCTGCCGCGCTTGAGTCCCAAAAGCACCTGTTTGTCGGCCTGATTACGCAGCAGGGAGGTGAGCTGCGCCAGGGTAGCCAACTTACGGCCATTGATATGGGTGATGATGTCGCCATCACGGACATCGACCCCGGGGCGCGCCAGCGGTGAGGCCTGCATAGGCAATTCAGGGTCGGTGCGATAGATATGGCTGACCTTGACACCATCTTTCACCTGACTCAGACGTGCACCCAGCTCGGCGGCCTTGGGCATGTCGGGATCCTTGGCAAAGTCACCGCCGCGCACTTGAGAGTGCAGCGCATCCAGTTCACCCATCATCTGAGTGAAGATGTCATTCAGCTCATGTCTGTCGGTGAGCCGGTCCAGCAATGGCTGATATTTGGCCTTGGCGGCTTGCCAATCGACACCGCGCATCTTCTTGTCGAAAAAGGAGTCTCTGTGCATCAGCCAGGCATCTTCAAAGATCTGCTGCCACTCCTGACGCGGTTGAATGGCAAGTTGCCACTGGGATGTTTGCACCACGGCATTGCTGAGATCGCCCGGCAGTTTGTCACCCACTGGCACTATCACCATCTCTTTGGGATTGCTCTGCTTACGCAGCAATACCTTGCTCTGATCGGCCGAGAGTTGATAATCGCGCACATCATCAGCGAAGGTTTCCAACTTGGGGCTCAAAGGGTCAAACTTCACCAGCTTGAGCGCCGACTGTTTGCCTGTGATATCCCTATCGAGCAGATAGAGACCCGGGCCCAATACCTGCAGTTTCTGGTAGTTGCCCGCCTCGATGGGGACTTGCCACAGCCGCGACTTCAGGCCTTTCCAATCCACTTTCAGCTTATCGTCAGCGGCCTTTTCATCACCGGCAGCAACGCCTTGCAGCTCGTTGGGACGTTGGAATGGGAAACGGGCATCCTGACTCAATGCCAGGGCAAATATTTGGCTACGCTTGTCAAATACTGGGCCCATGTTGCGATCGCCCCAAGGCGAAGAAGGGGTGGCCTGGAACTCGCGGTTTGACAGGAAATAGAGCCACTGACCATCCGGGCTGAAACTGGGCGAGAAAGACTCGTATTTGTCGCTGGTCAGCATCTCGCCCTTGGCGGATTCCAGCGAGTAAAGCATCACTTGGCTTCGTTGGGCACCGACTTCCGAGCGAGTCAAAGCCAGGAAGCGGCTATCCGGCGACCAACGGATATCGGCATAGGGGCCAAGACCTTCGTTGTTGGTCACTATCTTCTTGTTACTGCCGTCTTTGAGATCCAGCAGCCATAAATTACCAGCATAATCATCATGTGCCAAATAACGCCCATTGGGCGACAGCTCCAGGCTCATTCTCAATGTGTTGCCATCTTGGGTCAGCTGCTTGGCGCCAGCGCTGCCATCGGCGGGATAACGCCAGATCTCCTGCTCACCGGAAGCATCCGAGATGGCATAGACCCAACGGCCGTCATGACTCATCAGTGCGTTGCGCATTCTATGCTTGCCGTCCGAGTCCAGCTCTACCAGGCGGGAACCATCTGTAGTCGCCAGCGCCACATGGCTGCGGGCAGTGATGACCACCTTGTCTCCTGCCGGGGCCAGCCTGGCACTGGTGGCAAAATCGAGCGGATCTTTAACCCAATGTTCACGCCGCTCGGGGAAGTCGGAGGCCAGACGCAGATCCAGCTTCTGCTCCTGCCCGGAAGCCAGGTCCCACATGTGAATATCGGCGCCCAGCTGGAACACTATGCGGCCGCCGTCCAGATAGGGGCTGCGCACTTCGAAATCACGATATTGAGTCAACTGTTTAAGATCTGAGCCATCGCTGGCCATAGACCAGATGTTGGCATTGCCATCGGCATCCGAGACAAAATAGACCCGCCCCTGCCACAGCATGGGATGACGCAGCGAGCCCTGATGATCTTTGCCCAGCCGCACGGCCTCTTTGTCCTGCCCCAGTTGATAACGCCACAGTTCGCCCATGGCACCGCCGCGGTACACCTTGGCATTATCCCCTGTGGTTTGAAGCCCAAAGCGGGTGAAGTAGACATACTCGCCTTGTGGGTCAACCACGCCTTCTATGGCATCAGCCAGCGGCAGATCACGGGTTGTCAGGGTATCCGGGTTTACCGAACGCAGCACCCAGTAATTCGCCGGCCCTTGGGCATTGTCTGTGGCATAGAGAATTTCGCCATTTGCGGTCCAGCCCTGCAGCCGCACCTGGCTGTTTTCGAAGCTGACGCGCTTGGCTATTCCGCCACTCATGGGGATCACATAGACTTCCTGGGCACCGTCATAGTTGGCGGTAAACGCCAGCGATTTTCCATCGGCAGAGATCTTGGCATTCAACTCTTCGGCCGGCAGGCTGGTCAACCGGGCGGCCTTATCCTGCCCGAGCTTCTGAGTCCAGATATCCCCTTCGGCAGTAAACACCAGGGTGTTGTCATGAATCGCGGGCGAACGGTAATAGCCCTGGCCCGCTTCTGCGGCGTAGGCGGCTGCACTGCCCAAAGTTCCCAATGCCAGCATACAGCAGGCCACGGAGTGACGAAGTTTCATGAATGCCTCTATCTCTGTTATTAGTCTGTTAGCGCGGTTTTGCGAGTCCAACAAGTTAGCAGAGAAAGCAGCTGGATTCAGCTGTTGCCGACGACAGAAGTTTTAGCAAATGTGTCGGCAGGCATACTGAAAAATCAAACTGATAGCGGCCAGCCGTGGGTAATTTTGCTCAAGGATTCATTCACATCGAACAGCCTTATGCGTATGTTGTGGGCGCCCATGGCCGCCACTCGTTGTGAGTGCATGCAGGCGTAAGCTTCGGCGCTGGCTTCATCTTCAAACAGATAAATGCCTCCGGCCTCGCCGCTGCGTGGGTTTTCGGTCCAGATTTTGGCAATGAAACCCGGCTCCCGGGTAATGGACTCGGCCAGAGGTTTGGCTTGCTCAGTCAGGGCATCGCCCATCATTTCGGCGGGAAATTCAAAATCGATTTGCAATAGAGTGGTCATTCAACCCTCCCCTTGGTTTACGGATTAATGTCATGGAAGATGCAAACAAGTCATAGGCCTTTAACGCCTGTCACTGTTATAGCAGCTCTCTTTCAAGAGAGCGCCATGAGGATCTTCCCGATAAAATCATAAAACTGCAGCGCGTTCGCTACAAGGAGGCACAAATTGGTGGCATAGTTACCCCAAAGTAACTTGCGCCCAGCCTTATGACACTCAATCAGCAAGCCCCTCTCTGCCCGGCCTATCAGGTTCTGCGGCTGATCTGCGGCAAATGGAAGCCCGCCATCCTGTTCTTGCTGCAACAGCAGCCACAGCGCTTCAGCTACCTAAAACGGCATCTACCCGGTGTCAGTCAAAAAGTGCTGACCGCTCAGCTAACGGAGCTGGAGCAAGACGGCGTACTTACCCGTACTCTTTACCCTGAAGTGCCACCCAGAGTCGACTATCGTCTCAGCGCGCTTGGAATGGCACTGTTGCCGCTGCTGGAGCAGATGCACCTTTTTGCCGAGCAAAACGCCGACTTGCTGACGGGAGAGCTCCAATGAAACCTGTGCCCTGGTTCGATGGTTTGAAGCGCTGGCATTTTGCCTTGGCCACGGTTTTATTGTTCGGTATTGAAGTATTGATAGCCCGCTACGCCCCGCCCGGCTTCATCCGCGGGTTTATCGGCGATCTGCTGGTAGTGATATTGATGTTTTGCGCCCTTAAAACCGTGAGCCCCTGGGCAAGTCGGCTGCTGCTTCCCTTGGTACTGGCATTTGCCTTCGCCATAGAGTTTGGCCAGGCCTTTGGCTTAGTGGATAAGCTGGGACTGGGCCATATTCGCCTGGCACGAATCGTTATCGGCAGCCACTTCGACTGGCTGGATCTGCTTGCATACAGCCTGGGTTGTTTGCTGTTACTCCCGGGTTCCATTGCGCTGTCTTTTCCGGGAAGAGCCAAGATCAAGGGGCCCGGGGATAATCCCCAAAATGAAGATCGCTCTCGACGCTCGGCGTCAGGCTGAGTCTGGCGTAGGAGATCTGCTGCCACTTACGCCGCAGCGCCGGCAGAGAGCCATCGGCCTCCAGTGCCTCAATGGCCAGATTGAAACGCTCGAGCAAGGTTTCATCAACCGAGACCTTGCTCAACATTAGATGGATCCCGTCCTGCGCCAACACAGGTTGCAGCGCCTCCAACCGCAGTTTTTCCTGCTCACCGGCAATAAAAGGCACTGAGAGGGAGTCACCCACTACTGCATCGCCCCTGTCGTAGGCCAACATCTGTACCGCCTGGGAAGCGTTGGGGCTGATGATTAACAGCGAAGCCTGACTCAAACGTTGCTTGGATGCCTGATAGTCGGCGCCATACCAGCCGTTACCGGGCAGAATAAGCCTGAGCCTTTGTGAGAATACGTCCTGCCATTGCCGCACCTGGGTGACGGCTTGGTGCCCCTGTTTGACGAAGATACGCACCTCTTCACTGCGATAAGCCAGGCTGAAGTGAGCATAAAGCTGCCGCTGTGGCAATTTGGTGGCCCCGGCAAGCAGATCAATACGGCCGGATTTCAACATCTGATGTGCCCGCTTGGCCGGTATCGCCTCTATACTCAGCGGACACCCCACCTTGCCGCTGATCAAACGGCTGGCCTCAATGTCCAGTCCCTGCGGCTGGCCAAAAGCGTCTGTCCAGGCGTAAGGAGGCCAATCATTGTAGGCCAGTGTCAGGCCTTGCTGGCACTCTTTAGCCCATGTCGGGAGGGCAAACAGCAACAACAGCAGACAACACAGACAGCGCACGCAGACCCCCTTCGGACAATCCAAGCACTTGAGTCGGTCCAAGCCTTTGAGCCGAACAGTGACGACCGTAGATACAAGTGATGACCATAGATACATAGGTTTGAGTCAGCACCTATGCAATGGGCATGTAGCACTTATGCTGCAACTCATGTTTCAAGTATAGGCGCAAGATGACAGGGAGCAGGTTGACACCTGCCCCAGGGGATTTGGCGGTTTAAAAATAGCGGTTTAAAAGTGACGGCTCAAAATAAGCTTAACCTTGTAACGCCCGCTAGCGGGTCAGGCGGTTTATCAACGCCTGATGCTCAGGGAAACGCTCAAGCAGTTCATCACGGCCGAACAGCTTGAAGTCATCGAAGGTAAAGCCAGGTGCCACCATACAACCTACCAGCGAATAGCCCGGGTTATTCATTGCCGAACCAAAAATAGTGCCTTTGGGCACCAAGACCTGTGGCCGCTCACCTTTGGCCAAGTCCATCCCGAGTTGCGCCTCGGTCAGTTCACCCTGCTCGGAGATCATATAGATGGTCAGCGACTCACCGCTGTGGAAATACCACATCTCATCGGCTGTCAGTTGATGCAGGTGGGACACTTCACCCGTCTTGAGCATAAAGTAGATGCTGGTCCACAGGTTACGGCTGTCATCAAACCGGCTGTCCGAGACGAATGAACGACCGAAATACCCGCCCTCAACATGGGGCTCAAGCTCGAGTGCCTGGATAACATCATCGGCGGTCAACATAAAAACTCCTGTTATTAAAATGAGGGCAGGCTCCCTGCCCCGTGATGGATTGAAACTGATGGGCTTCCCGATAACTCTTTTAAGCTCAGTCCTTAGTCTCAGTGATTCTCTTTGGCTTCGAGACTCTGCTCGAGACGCTCAAGCAAGGCTTGCCAGCGCTCGCTCTGCTCCTTATTAAGCACTTGCGCATTCTCGGGCGCCGTATCCTGATGGATAAAGGACTGTTGCTTCAGTTGCAGCTGGGCCGATTCGTTTGGGCTCAAGCTCTTGGCCAAGGTATCCGGCAGCGTCAGTTGATAATCTGCGGCTATGCCTCGCACCAGCACTGCCGCCTGCTCAAGTTCACCGACTTCGATGGCACTTGTCAGCAGATCCAAACGGCCGTCGATATCCCTTGGCAACGCAGTCAGAGCTTGTTGCTGCCTGGGGGCCATTCTCGCTCTTTGCTGCACAGTGTCCTCTGCCACGGCGCGATTCTTTGCAGCACTTTCTTGAGGAGGCATATCCTGTTGCTGAACAGCTTGTTCCTGAGGTGCCGCTCGCTTGGCAGCCATGGGCTGCGGCGCCGCCATAGGTTGCAGCCTGGCGGGCTGCGCCGCATCTTCAGCGCTATCGACCTGCGGGCTGATTTCCAAACTGGCTGGAGCACTAAGCTGCGGCGTCGATGAGTTTCGCAGTTCGGGATTCAGAATAAACAGCCCTGCCACCAGCATCACAGAAGCCGCGGCGGATAGGCCATATCTGTGCTTTTGCCAGAATCCGGGCGCCGGACGGATCACCTCTGGTGCTTGGCGGCAGTTGTCCCTCGCCTGCTGCAGAATTTGCTGATCCAAGGTCTGTGGCGGCTGCTCGACAGCACCTTCACGATAGAGCGCATCTATCTGCGACTCTGGCGTGGCAGCATCATCGCGTTTGTTCTCTGTCATTCAATGCTCTCCTGGGTCTTGCGCCCCAAACAGTCACGCAGGCTCTGATAGGCATAACGTATCCGGCTCTTGGTGGCCTCCAGCGTCGCCCCGGCCACTTCGCTGATCAGTTGCGCCGTCAGCCCGGACTCCTGATTCAGCAAGAAGGCTTCCTTCTGCACCTGGGGCAAGAGGCCGATGCACTCCTTGAGCCAGGCGACCTGACGACTTCGCAGCAGCTCGCTATCCGGCTCGGCGGTTTGTGGGCCCAGCAGATTGGCCTGCGCATCAGGCTCATCCCCATCTATGCTGAGACTGTCGACCGGTTTGACCGCCCGCACATGGTCAATCAGCAGGTTGTGGGCTATCCGGTACAACCAGGTGGTAAACTTGGCGCTGGGTTGATAACTCTGCGCCGCCTTGATCACCCGGCTCCAGGTTTCCTGATACAAGTCTTCAGCCAAGGTCATATCGCTTAACTGGCGGACAAAATACCGATAGAGTCCGCCCTTGTGTTTAAGATAGAGGCGCTCAAAGGCCTGGGCATCTCCGGCGGCATAAGCCAGCATCCAGGTCTCATCCTCTCCACTTGGCAATCCCGTTTGCCTTTGCTGTTCCAAATTCTCTCTCCCCTGGCCGGGCCTATATATTGGCTATTGGGATGAGAGTTTGCCCCCACGCCATTGGACTGTAAACCCCAATGGCGTGACTCTGGGTCTCAGTTTTGCCTATGCCCCTATTCCAGCGGCTTAAATCCGGCGGCTGGCATAAGTTCAAGCATGGGTTCGGACATAGGTTCGGCGCTGAGTTTATCTGCCACGGTTTTGCGTCCGGGTTTAAGCGCGCCTTGCTCGGCCAAGAGTGCAGCGCTGCGAGCCAGGCTGACAAACTCATGTCGATAACCGTATGGGTCCTCGCCCTTGGCCGAATCGGCAAGCTCGGCGACCCGGCGCCAGTCAAAGCCATGCAGATACACTGAGCCGTTAAGCAGTTGCCCAAGCCCGGCTACCGCCGCGGCAAAGCGCAGATCATCACTGGCGAGCGCAAGCGACTTTTGGGCCGAGTCCAGGCGAATGGCATGAGTATAAAGCTGACTCTTGCTGTCTTTGCTGCTGTCACTCAAGGGTGGTTTAGCTCGCAGTTTCAGATAGCCAAGCTCTTCACGGCTATATTTTTCCTTGCCGCTGACAGGGTCGCGACCATAGCGCAATGCATCGTTGGCCAGATTATTTGAATTCGTAAGGCTGAGCTCATACAGGGCCGTCACCACATGCCCTGCGCCCATTTCGGCGGCGTCGACCTTATCGTTGTTGAAATCCTCCCGCTTGAGGGCGCGGTTTTCATAGCCGATGAGGCGATACTCGGCCACCAGCGCCGGGTTGAACTCGAGCTGCACTTTGACATCCGACGCTATGGTCAGCAGGGTGCCGCTACGCTGCTCCACCAGGATTTTACGAGCCTCGTTCAGGGTATCGATATAAGCGTATTGGCCATTACCCTTATCCGCCAACTGCTCCAACATACTGTCGCGGTAGTTGCCTAGGCCAAACCCCAGAGTCGTCAGGCCAATCCCCTGCTGCTTTTGTTGTTCAACCAGCGCCAGCAGCTCCTGCTTGCTGGTAAGGCCCACATTGAAGTCGCCGTCGGTGGCCAGCAGAACCCGATTTACCCCGCCACTGATAAAGTGCTTGCGGGCCAAACGGTAAGCTGTTTGGATGCCTTCACCGCCGTTGGTGCCACCGGCGGCCTTAAGCTCAGCCAAAGCGGCGTCTAAGCTCTCGCTATCGGCGCCATTGATACCGTCCAGTACTACGCCGGCCTCACCGGCGTAGACGACTATCGACACCTTGTCCTGTGAGGTGAGCGTATCGCAGAGCATTTTGATGGCCGATTTCAGCAGCGGCAACTTGTCCTGCGATGACATGGAGCCGGAAACATCCAGCAAGAACACCAGGTTGGCGGCGCCTATCTGACTGGCCGGCACTTCATAGCCCTTAAGCCCGATACGCAGCAGCATCTTGCCTTCATTGTAAGGTGACGGTGCCAGCTCAGTACTGACGGAGAAAGGCTCGCCTTTGTCCGGCTGTGGGTAGTTGTAGTCGAAATAGTTAATCAACTCCTCGACTCTCACCGTGCCTTTGGGGGGCAATGTTCCCAGGTTGATACTGCGCCGCATCAGGCTGTAACTGCCGCTGTCCACGTCGACGGAAAAGGTCGATAACGGCGTTTCGCCCGCCACCATGATGCCGTTGGCGATATACACCTCCGAGCCATTGGCAAGCACTGTGGCGCTGGGATAATTCACATCCGCCAGAGTCAATTCAGAGGGCACGCTCAAGCTTCTTGGCTGGACACTCGGCTTGTACAAAGCCCGCGGCGATGCAGCGGCGCTGATGGCTAACTTCTGGGCTTGCGCATGGGTGACAGCGTTCGCCATATCCTGCCCGGGGTCTTTGCTTGGCAGTACCTCTGTTTCAACCTCAGGGAATTGAGCCTCGCTCGCTTGATTGGCGACCTTGGGTGGCTCATGGGACTGCTGTGGCTGGCAAGCGGCCACCCCCAAACTGCCAACTAAGATGGCCAACAGGCTAAGATGATACCGGCGCCCGGCAATGGCGGCGCTTTGATTTATCCTTATCTTCCCTTTCTGATTTACCTTGCACTTGCCAGGCAACATTATCGCCTTCATAACATTTCTCCATATTCGGCTGTTGTTATTGCAAACGGGCAGCAGAAGCAAAAGGGTTATTGAGCCCCCAATAAATCTTGCCAATAAGCCAAAGCGCTGTTGGATGATGGCGGAGAAACACCAAGCGACCAAGGCAGAGAAAAAGAGACGGGGAAACGTGAGAAGCACAACCTCTTCGACCAAACACACTTTTAACTCAAAAAAAAGCTTAAAATTTAGCTTTTGAGCTACACATCACACAAGGCGGATTTGTAGAAGCCTAAAATAGCGGCTCTTTTTTCCCGGTCACAATCCGGTTCGATTTTCTGGAGCCCTGTCGACGTGCCTCACATAAGCAATTTCAGAACCCAACTCTTTTCTTTGCGCCTGGGCCATGCCCTGCGTGAAGTCATCGCCAAGGAAGGCTATAGTGGAAAGCACTTTGGCCAGGATCTGATGGCCGGGGTCACTGTGGGGATTATCGCCATTCCGTTGGCCATGGCATTGGCTATCGCCAGTGGCGTAGCCCCTCAATATGGTCTCTACACCGCTATCATAGCCGGCTTTATCATCGCCATCACCGGCGGCTCACGCTACTCAATCTCTGGCCCGACCGCCGCCTTTGTGGTGCTGCTCTATCCCATAGCCCAGGAGTTTGGCCTCGCCGGCCTGTTGATGGCGGGGATGATGTCAGGCGTTATCCTGATAGCCATGGCGCTGCTGCGCCTTGGTCGCCTGATCCAATATATTCCCCAGTCGGTGACGCTGGGCTTTACCGCCGGGATAGGTGTGGTCATCGCAGTTTTGCAGCTGAAAGACTTCTTCGGTCTGCCCATAGACAGCATGCCGGAGCAGTTCGGTGAAAAACTGCAGGTGCTGGCACTGGCGCTGCCACAAACCGATTTTCCCAGCTTAGTGGTGGCATTGGTCACTCTGGCTGTCATGCTGCTGTGGCCAAAACTGAAATTGCCGGTGCCGGCGCATCTGCCGGCTATCATTGTCGGCAGTCTACTGGCTTTGCTGCTCGGCAGTTTGGGGCTTGAAGTAGAAACCATAGGCAGCCGCTTCCATTATCTGTTGCCAGATGGTAGCCAGGGCAATGGTATTCCCCCCTTCCTGCCGAGCTTTGAGTGGCCTTGGTTGCAGCCTGGGCCGGATGGCGAACCTCTGGGGCTTTCCTGGCAGATGATTAAAGCCTTGGCTCCGGCTGCCTTTGCCATCGCCATGTTGGGCGCCATCGAATCCCTGCTTTGCGCCGTAGTGCTCGATGGCATGACAGGCAAGCGTCACAGCGCCAACAGCGAACTGCTTGGCCAGGGGATAGGTAATATAGTGGCCCCATTCTTTGGCGGTATCACGGCTACAGCTGCCATTGCCCGCAGCGCGGCCAACGTCAAGGCCGGTGCCTTTAGCCCGGTATCGGCGATTATCCACTCCCTGGTGGTACTCCTGGGGCTGGTGGCACTGGCCGGCTTACTGTCCTTCCTGCCGATGGCTGCCATGGCGGCCTTGCTGCTGGTTGTAGCCTGGAACATGAGCGAAGCCCCCAAGGCCTGGCAACTGCTGAAAACCGCGCCGCGCAGCGATATCTGGGTATTCTTAAGCTGCTTTTTCCTGACAGTGGTGTTCGATATGGTGATCGCCATCTCCTTCGGGATCATGCTGGCGGCCCTACTGTTTATGAAAGAGATCGCCGAGATGACCCGTCTCTACGATATCAGCAACAATAAGCGCTACATCGACCGGCCACTACCGGACGACTGGGTAGTACTGAAGATCAACGGGCCACTGTTTTTTGCCGCCGCTGAGCGCATTTTCGCCGAAATCGCGCAGATGACCCAGGATAAGCAAGTCATAGTGCTCTATATGGATGGGGTGTCCATTCTCGATGCCGGTGGTATGGCTGCGTTGAACAAATTGATACGCAAATGCCAGAGCAACAATACCCGTCTGCTGGTTGCCGATCTGCAGTTCCAGCCCATTAGAACACTGGCCAAGGCCAAGGTTCAGCCTATCGAAGGTGTGCTCAAGTTCTATCCCACCTTGAGAGAGCTGATTGAAGAGCAGGTACCGCAGATAACCGTCGATTCCACGGCACCGGACTCAAGCGCTACCGCCAAGGAGAAACCCGCCCAATAATTTGGCAACGCCGAGCTCTTTTTCTGCCTGCGCCCGGAGTTATCCGGGCGCTTGTTTATCCCGTCAGCAGTTTCAATCACAACTGACTGACACAACTGTAAGAAATTGGCTATCCCCCCACTAAAGTTAATCTGCTAGTATGCGCGCTGATGAAAAGGGCGCTGATTAAAAAGCACAGGATAAAAAAGGCGCAATATTGAATTGCCGCCATATATTGCAAAGGACTGGGGATGCAAGCCAAACAAACAAAGCTCTGTAACCTGTTGAAGCTGGGTGCCGGGCTGGGACTGCTCTGTATGAGCCAATTAGCGCAGGCAGATGAGGGCAAAACGGAAGCGGAGATCCGCTGGCAGGCGTTGAGCCCGATAGCCAACCTGTATCTGAGTCACGCCAATGCGGAAGACTTTATCGCCAAGGGGGATGAAGAAAAAAACCGCTACGACAACTACGCTGGCGCCCTCGCCTATTACCTGATGGCCACAGAGCGCGATAGCAGCAATATCTGGGCGCCCTATCAAGCCGCCGGTACTCTGGCAATGCTGGAACTTAAAGACCAGGCAATCGAAATGCTGCAGTTGGCCGACAGCCGCGGCCTGTGGCAACAGATAATGCTTGAGGAAGACGACGAACTTGCCGGCATCAAGGACTCGGATGAATACCGCGCCGTACTGGATAAGGTTAAACGCCGTTATCCTCAGCATGCAAAAGATGCCGGTACAGCTTATATCTACCGCCCTCAGGGGGCTGCCCCTGACGGTGGCTGGCCTGTGCTGGTCTGGTTATCCGGCTATGGCACAGAAGGCAGTGACAGCGCCCATATGGCCAAACTGCTGACAAGTGAACGGGCAATATTTATCGGGATCAACGGCACGGAAAAGCTCAATGAGCACAGCTTCCGCTGGGCCAGAACCGAAACCGAGTCCAGTCACCAGGCAGTGCAGCAAGCTTTAGCCCTGGCGGCAAAGAACAGCCCTGTCAACAAGCAGAAAGTGGCACTGATGGGCTTTTCCCAGGGTGCCCTTCACAGCGCTCACCTGCTGGCCAAACACCCGAATGATTATGTCGGCGCCCTGCTGCTGTCTGCAGGCGGTATGCAAACCGAAATCAAGGCTTCGGCGCCCGCCGGTAAGCGACTGGTTATCTCATACGGCGAACAGGAGCACAGCAGTAATCTGGCGCTGGATAAACAGCTGGAACAATTTTTTAGCCCGGGTAATCAACTGCAGCTCAAACCGCATCAGGGCGGGCATTTCTTTGATGATGCCTGGCAGCAGAAATACCCGGATTATGTCAATTTCGTATTGGAACTCAATTAAGGAAGATTAGATGGAACTGAAAAGTGCCTCAGGTTTTAAATCCTATTTTACCCCCAAGCGCATTCTGATTGGGGTGGGCGTTTTGGCCGCCCTGGGTATTGCCCAAAGCTCAGTATTGATGACAGATGCCGGTTACACCTATGTGCATCAAAACAATGTTACCGGCTCTTTGGATGTGTTCACCGAGCCCGGCATCCACTTTCGCATGCCGTTTCTGTCGAAAATAACCCGCTATGATCAGGTCGTTACCGTCTCCTTTGGCAACAACCAGGGCGAGGTATTCTACCAACGTCTGCCGGCGCTGCAGGTACGTTTTGCCGATACCTACACAGGCCAGGTACCGGCCACTTTCCGCTTCAAGCTGTCTTATGATCCCGAGCAGCTCAAGACGATGCATCGGGAGTTTCGCTCCAACGACAACCTGATTGACACCATGTTGATCAAGAACGCCCGCAACGTCACTGTGATCACCTCGACCCAATATACCGGCGAAGAGTTTTTCCAGGGCGGCCTCAATCAGTTCAAGGCACAATTGTCAGATCAGCTCAGCAACGGTATCTATACCACTGAGCGGCGCCAGGTTGAAGTCGAGCAGGTGGATCTGGTGCCGGTTGGCTTCGATCAGGAAGATTCCAACAAGCTGCAAGCCACCAAACAATTGGTGTGGAAGACAGTACCTATTACCGACAAGAGCGGTAATCCGGTACGTCAGGACAACCCGCTCAAACATTATGGCATCACGGTCACCCAGGTCACCATTGGCGATCCCAAGCCGGAAGATCAGCTTGACAAGCTATTGACTGATAAGAAAAAACTGGTTGCCGAGCGGATCCGCACCATTCAGGAGCAGGAAACGTCCAAGGCCCAGGCCAAGACAGAGCAGCTGCGCAAAGAGATCCAGCGTACCCGCGAAGTACAGGATGCCCAACGTGCCAAGGAGCTGGCGGTTATTGCCCAGCAAAAAGAGGTTGAAGTGGCGCGGCAAATCGCCGAGCGTGAACTGGTGGAAGAACGCAAGAAGAAAGATATCGCCACCCTGAGCAAGGCCAAGGAGCTGGAAATCGCCCAGGCCAACCTGGAGATCCAGAAAGCCAACTCGGCCTCGGCCATGTTTGAGGCCAAGGCGATCCGTGAAAAAGGGATAGCCGAAGCCGATGTACTGGCGGCGAAATACAAGGCCCTGGGTGCCCATGAGAAGGTGTATCTGGCCGAGCTGAACCGGGATGTGGCCAACTCCCTGTATCAGAACCTGCCCAACTTCAAGGTGGATATGCCGAAGAACTATATCAACGGCAGTGGCGGCAACGGCATGACCTCCAATTTGGACGTGATCACCGGCTTGTCGGCGTTGGGGCTGATGGAAAAAAGCACCGCCCTTGGCAGCAAAGCATCCGCCAAATAACGGGCTGGTTAGAAAGTAAATTGAAGGGAGGCTTAGCCTCCCTTTTTATTCGCCTTCATTTCAGGTCATACTGATATGCCCAACTGCAAGGAGGCCTTATGTCTAAGCATTCATCCGTTTCACTGCGCCCGCTGCACCGCGCTATTTCGCTTGCAGCGGCTCTCTCTATGGCGGCTTTGCTGGCAGCTATTGTGAGTGGCTCTGCACTTGCTGAAAATTCAGCGCCATCGGAACTGAAGGATATCCGCCTGCCCCAGGGCTTTGAGATAGAAGTCTATCTGGATAATGTCGCCAATGCCCGCCAGATGGCGCTTGGCAGCCAGGGCACACTCTTTATCGGCAGTCGCGGCGAAGGTAAAGTCTATGCGGCAATCGATACAGATGCCGATGGCCGCCACGACAAGGTCAAAGTGATCGCCTCCGGGCTCAATATGCCTTCCGGGCTAGCCTTTCGGGACCAGACTCTCTATGTGGGCGCCGTGAGCCAAATTCTCGCCTTTGACAATATCGAGCAGCAGCTGAGCCAGAGTGCTTCCCCGAGTTATCGAATCTTTTATGATGACTTACCCACAGATAAGCATCACGGCTGGAAATACCTCAAGTTTGCCGCCGACGGTCGCCTGTATATACCCATAGGCGCGCCTTGCAATATCTGTGATGCCGGCAGCGACTACAGCAAAATAATCAGCCTGGATCTCCAAAGCAAACAACCAAGGCTCGAAGCCGCCGGTGTGCGCAACAGTGTCGGTTTCGACTTCGACCCTGTCAGTGGCCAGCTGTGGTTTACCGACAATGGCCGCGACATGATGGGAGACGATATGCCAGCCGATGAACTCAATCATTTGAGTCAGCGCGGCCAACATTTTGGTTATCCCTACGTTCATCAAGGGGATACCCTGGATCCTGAATTCGGCAAAGGTAAGCAGCCTGCCGATTTCAGCCCTCCTGAAGTCAAGCTGGGCGCCCATGTAGCGGCGCTGGGGATGACCTTCTATCGCGGCGACAGCTTCCCCAAGGCCTATCACGGCGGCATTTTTATTGCCGAGCACGGCTCCTGGAACCGGTCCAGCAAGGTGGGATATCGAGTGCGTTTCGTGCCGTTAAAACAGGGCAAGGCCGGTGAACCTCAGGTGTTTGCCGAAGGCTGGCTCAAGGGCGAAACCGTATCCGGACGCCCCGCCGATGTGCTGCAGTTACCGGATGGTTCCTTGCTGATAGCCGATGATGCCCAAGGCCGCCTCTATCGCATCTTTTACTCGGGCTGATTTTTGTCCGAAACACAGTGTTCAAGGGCAGCGCGCGCCGTCCTGTCATGATATTATCTGCAGCCATTATCGCCCGGCCTTGGGAACAACGCCGGGTTAAGGAAGCTGCGAACCACGCCTTGCATCCAGGTCTGTAAGCCAACGCAGAGCACGCATGGGACTGGTTTGCACCTTCCGTTACTGTACCCGACCTGGAAACAGGCAAAATATTATAAATAAAATCAGTAGTTAAGGAGTTATCATGCAAGCCCTCGTTGCTGTTGTAATGGGTTCCAAGAGTGATTGGCCCACCATGGAAGCGGCCGCAGAGATCATGGATTCTCTCAAGGTGCCTTACCATGTCGAAGTGGTTTCGGCCCATAGAACCCCAGACAAATTGATGGAATTTGCCGCATCAGCAGCAGACAAAGGATACAAGGTCATCATAGGTGGTGCCGGCGGTGCCGCTCACCTGCCGGGTATGATAGCTTCCAAGACCCGCTTGCCAGTACTGGGCGTGCCGGTACAAAGCAAGGCTCTCAGCGGCATGGACAGCCTGTTGTCGATAGTGCAGATGCCCAAGGGTATTGCCGTGGGAACGCTGGCCATAGGTACAGCCGGGGCATTCAACGCCGGGCTGCTGGCCTGCCAGATGCTGGCAACTCAGGACTCTCAACTGGCCGAGCGCCTTGAAGCCTTCCGCGAAGCTCAAACCCGCGCGGTACTCGATAATCCGGATCCGAGGGAAGACTGAGATGGCTGACAAGAGAGTTTGGGTACTGGGCGATGGCCAACTGGGTGCCATGTTGCGTCATGCCGGCCAACCGCTGGCCATAGATGTCCGCCCCGTGGATATCATGGCACCAAGCGATGAAAAGTTGCCGCTGACAGACACAGATATTATTACCGCCGAGCGTGAGCAGTGGCCGGAGTCCCCTCTGAGCCTGCAGTTGTCGCAGCACTGTCATTTCATCAATGGCCCGGTATTTGGCCGCCTCGCCGACAGATACACCCAAAAATCCCTGCTGGATCAGCTCAAGGTGGCCACTGCGCCTTGGGAACTGCTGGACGATAACACCCAAGCCAATGATCTTTATCACAAATATGGTGAAAGAGTTCTACTGAAACGCCGCACCGGCGGCTATGATGGCAAGGGTCAGCACTGGCTGAAACAAGCCGAGTCGACCACTATCCCGGCCGATTGGCGCAATCAAGCGATTGCCGAACAGGCGATCCCCTTCGATGAAGAGGTGTCTCTGGTTGGGGTTCGCAGCCGCAGCGGCGAGTGCTTCTTTTATCCCTTGACACTCAATCTGCATCAGGATGGCATTCTGATGGCATCAATAGCCCCCCTGGCGCGTCTGCAGCCACTGCAGGCCGAGGCCGAGACTATGCTCAGCAGCATAATGCATGAGCTTGAGTATGTGGGGGTGATGGCGATGGAATGTTTCCGGGTGGGCGATCACCTGCTGGTCAATGAGCTGGCGCCCAGAGTGCACAACTCAGGGCACTGGACTCAGGCAGGCACCCATATGGATCAGTTCCAGTTGCACCTGCGGGCCCTGTGCGATTTGCCACTGATGACGCCTCAGGTTAACTTCCAATGTGTGATGGTCAACCTGATAGGCATAGATAAGGACGACCGTTGGCTGAGCCTGGCCAATGCCGAGCTATTCTGGTACGACAAAGAGGTGCGCCCCGGCCGCAAGGTAGGCCACCTGAACCTGTCGGTACTGGATAAAAACGCGTTGGCCGACAGCATTGCCAGGCTTCAGCAGTGGATGCCGGCGCAATATCAGGCGCCACTTATGTGGATACTGGCGGAGTTTGGCTGACAAACGGGCGGGCACCCTCGCTCACCTCTGACCTTGATTCAAGGTATAACTTTAGGATTCTCAGGATTTGTTGGATCAGAACGGACTCAGAAAGCAGAAGATAGACACATTGGATCTGCGCTATCATCTGCTGCTTCTGTTACTGCCTCTGCTGCTGATAGCCTTACTGTTCTGGGTCACCAGCCCGGCCGGTGAGCTTCCCTGGCTGCAGTGGGGCGGGGTTTCTATCATCTATTTCCTGGCCTACAGCCTGGGCTATTTTGTCCATCAAGGGCGATTGGGCCGACTGTGGCAACACCTGGAGCAGGTGCTGGGGATCAACGAAGCCACCTTCGAATTAGTGCACCTTTCCAGTCAATACGAAACCGAACATGCCTTTCTCAACGCCCTGCTCGGCAAGGCAGTCGCCATGGTTGATGGCGCCGAAATGGGCTCCATCATACTGGTGGAACCCGGCAGCAATAAGCTGCATTTTGAATCTGCACTCGGGCTGGATCTGGCCAAGCTGCAACAGCTGAATATGACCCTGGAGCAGTCTTTCGAATACAGGTTGACCGATGGCCGCTGCAACCGGGTAGTCGTGGTCAACGATATGCGCAAAATCAACGCCCAGAGTAGCCTGAGCGCCGAAGAACAGGCCCTGCTGCTGAGTGCCGCCAGCATTCCCATTCGGGCCACCCTGTCCAGCCCAATCCATATCGATGGTCAGCTCTATGCCATGCTCAACCTCGATAGCTCACTGCTGGCCTGTTTCAGCACCTATGACAGGGATCTGGTGGCTATTTTGACCCGTGAAGCTGCCAATGCCATTGCCCTGTATCAAAAGTCCCGCCAGATCCACCAGTTGGCTAATTTTGACTGCCTGACCGGACTGGCCAATCGCAAGTATTTTGAAGAACAGGCGCAAAAATGGCAGCCCAAGACCAAGCTGGAAAGCATGCTGGTGCTGCTGGATATGGATAACCTGAAAAAGATCAACGACAACCTGGGGCACGGTGCCGGTGACTTTGCCCTCAAGCGTCTGGCAACCGAGCTGAAACGCAGCTGCCCGCCACCGGCCCTGGTGAGCCGATTTGGCGGCGACGAATTTGTGCTGCTCTGCTACGGCAGTGAAAGCTGGCTCAGAGAACGTTTACAGCAGGCCGAGGCCAGACTTGCTGCCGATGAGGTTGCTGTTTATTTCAGTGCCGGCATCGCGCCTTTCAACGGCGATATGGAGTACAGCCTGAAACTGGCAGACAGCCAGATGTACCGGCAGAAAAGAGCCCGCAAGGGTGGGCACGAATAAAGAAACCTGGCTCCCAATGACGGGATTGCTGCAGTAGGTGACAAGGAGAACCGATGCACAAACAGCTCATAATTATGGCGGCGCTGGCCGCAAGCACTCTACCCGTGCTGCAACAGGCGCAGGCGGCACAAAACCTCTCTTCCTTAATGGTGGAAGTTCGCCAGCAGGATGGTATCCCCCATTATTACAATCTGGCCAGTGGCATGCCCCTCAATGGTGAAATATCCATCGTCCGGGACAATCAAGGCTATACCCTGGCGGAGTTCTCCCAGGGCTTGCCCAATGGGCGCTGGCAGGTATTTCACTCCAACAATGCCAAATTGATTGAGGGCCAATATTTCCAGGGCTATCAAAATGGCAGTTGGCGCATGTATGACATCAGCGGCCAGATGAGCGAATTGCAGGTGTTCAACAAGGGCGTGCCGGAAGGGGAATGGCAAACCTTCGACACTAAAGGCCGTCTCAGTGAAAGCGTCTTCTACCGCGACGGTAACAAAGAGCAGGTCAAGCGTTTCTACGCCAGTGGTAAACTCAAGGCCAGCGAAACCTATACCGACAACCTGCGCCATGGTCAGTGGCAGAGCTTCTATGAAAACGGCACCCTGGCCCAAAGCCAGCAATACGCCAACAACCAACTGTCAGGCGACTATCTGGAGCAAAACGCCCAGGGGGTTATCAAGGTCAAGGGCAAATTCGATGCCAATGGCCAACGTCAGGGCGTCTGGCAGAGCTTTTTTGATGATGGCAGCAAAGAGAGTGAGATAAGCTTCAGTGCCGGCGAGCGGGACGGCGAAAGCCTGAAATATCACCCAAGCGGCGAACTGGCAGTCAAATGTGCTTACCGCGCGGGTAAGCGCCAGGGCCAATGTCAGACGTTTGACGACAAAGGGATACTGCTGGGCAATGAGCATTTCAGTGACGGCGAAAGAGATGGCACCCAGGAGTACTTCAACAGTGAAGGCAAACTGGTCATAGAGCAGCACTACAAAAACGGCCTGCAAACCGGTGTACAGAAGCGTTTTCACCCCAATGGCCAGTTGGCTGAGCTGGAATCCTTCCACGACAGCCAATTGAGCGACAACGGTCAATATCCCCGCCATGGCAAGTATGAGCGTTTCGATATCGACGGCAAGCCCCTAGAAAAGTCCCAGTTTGCCATGGGCTTGCTGGATGGGTTGCATCAGCGTTTCAGCGCCGGCGTCCTGCAGGAGTCCAGCCAATGGCAGCAGGGTGAGCGTCACGGCGACTTTATCCGTTACTTCCCGAACGGTAAAAAACGCAGCCTGAACCAATACCAGCACGACAAGCAAACCGGAAAATCCATCCGCTACTTTGAAGATGGCACTGTGCAGGAGCAGGGCGATGTCATTGAAGGCAAGTGGGTCGGCAAATATGAGAGCTTCTACGACAATGGCAAGCCCAGGGAGTTGGCCCACTATGCCAAAGACAAGGCCGCCAAGGATTATCGTTATCCGCTCGATGGTGCCTTCAAGCGCTGGTACGCCAACGGCGATCCCAATGAGGAAGGCGCATATCTCAACGGCGACAAGGACGGGCTCTGGATTCAGTATCGCGAAGGGGTCAAGAGCCGGGAGCAGACCTTTGTCAAAGGCAAACTCAATGGCAAATATGCCGAGTATTACCATGGCCGCCGCCGGGTTACTGGGGAATACCTGGACAATAAGAAGACAGGTACCTGGATAGACTACCGCTACGAAGAGGACGATCCTACCTTCGGCACCATCCCAGAAGGCAATATCAGGATCAAGAGCCTGTGGCAACAGGGTAAGTTACATGGTGCACGCGAGCACTACAGCTTCAAGGGCATCCTTTATCGCAAGGAAACCTATGACAATGGCGATAAGACCGGCAGCTATAGCGAATACTATGTCGACAATGGGCAGCAGAAACTGGCCGGTGAGTTGTTAAAAGGGGCCAAAACCGGCCAGTGGCAAAGCTGGTTTGAAGATGGCATGCTCGCCGCCAGTCAGGAATTCAAGGACGATGTACTGCACGGCAAATCTGAGCAGTACTACAGTAACGGCCAGTTAAAACAGCAGGCCAACTACTGGCAGGGAAAACTCGATGGCAAACTGAGCCAGTACTTCCAAAATGGCAAACCACAGAGCCATGAGCAGTGGGTCAAGGGCCAGAAAGAGGGTGAAGCCAGTTACTTCCACAACAACGGCAAGCTGGCCGAGAAAGGCACCTTCCTCAGGGACAGAAAAGAGGGGCTGTGGCAGACTTTCTGGACCAATGGCGAGAAGCGTACCGAAGGCAGCTATATCAGCAATCGTGAATCCGGCGACTGGAACTTCTACGACCAGTTCGGCAAGCTGATAAAGACAGAACACCACGGCTGATAAAACGGCTGGCTCATCTGTAGAGAACCCAAAAAGCGCACCTTAAGGGTGCGCTTTTACCGAGGAACAGCTTAGTTTCCCCTTCCCTAGCCAAAGAACAAACGCCAGAGCCAAGAGGCGTCCAGGTCTTCCTTGCACTGATTATATTGCGCCGCATAACGGCGGGAACGATTGTCCACCTTGTCGGCCACCCTTACCAACCAGGCCTTGCTGCGGTAACTGCCGCGTTTGTAGCCGCCCCAGCCTTCGTGATAATTGAGATACTGGTTGCGGGCATCCCACTTGGACACACCATTGATCTTATGGCTCTTGTAGATAAACCAGCCCATAAAATCCATTGCATCATCAAAATCGCTGCGACTGGCCCAGCTGTTGCCGGTCTCACGCACATAATCATCCCAGGTCATGGTCTTGGCCTGGGCATAACCATAAGCATCACTGGCGCGTCCTATGGGAATGATCCACAAGAAATACTCCATAGGTGGCGCCGCATTATGCTTGAAGGAGCTCTCCTGATACATCATGGCCAAGGGCACATGCACGGGAACGCCCCACTTTTCACGGGCATCCTTGGCAGCGTTGTACCAAGATCTGTGCTCTTTGAAGATGGAACAGATATTGTCGGGCTCTTTGGGAGGTGAAGTGGCGCAGCCACCCAAAAACAGGGAGGCGGAAACAGCAAGCGCCGGGGCAAATTTGGATAGAAACTGTCGCTTCACGAAAATCTCACGGCTTTCAAAGGCCAGGCCTTTGGTTGAACTTGGACTCAGTGTCGCCCGAGTCAAACATCAAATGCAACCTGAGCCTCTGAAAAAGTGAGCTTTATTGCGGCTCCGGCAGCTCGCATTCATGAACTTCCTGCTGCCAGACCACAGGTTCCCAGTAACCGGTATCCTTGCCGGTATAGCGCCTGTCGGTATTGAACTTGGCCGCCAGGTGATAACGTTGCCCGGCTTCCACCAGCAACTTCAGCTCCTTGGGCGTGCGGGCCGACAATCGCACTTTGAGCTCAGGTGAATCTATCAGCTCAGAGACGGTAAAGCTGTGTTCACCCGGTGGCAACTGATAGTTGGGTTTGGAAATCACGGGTTGGCCATCGAGATGGGTGACCACCAAGCGATAAAACTGCTGCTCCCGATCCGGCTCCAGATAACCTGAAACCGTACCACATTCGCGCCCGGGCTCGGGAGCACTGGCGCAGGCCGATAGCAACAGGGCTGCGGCCGAGATTAACAACAAAGACTTCACTGACTGACTGCTTCCTTGGCTGGTTCATCGGCAAAGTACTGAACCAGAAAATCATCAAAATTCAAACGATCAGCGGCTTCCATCTGCAACTGACTCTCGATTGAGGCCTGGGCTTCGGCTTCAAAGGAAGCCAGCGCTGCGGCACTCAGCGGATAATTCAGCAGCTGCTGCTGATACTCTTTCGCCAATGCCATCACCCAGGCGCCGTGATCCAGCCCCTTGTCTGCCAGAGTCTTCATCACCTGCCCTGACAGCGTCTCATTCGGGTCGATAACGGCTTGATGCCACTTGGCCAGTGCCAGCTGATACTGGTCATCATCCTTTCCATCGAGCAGCGTGGCCAACTGCTGCAGCTCGGCAAACAGTGCCAGCATCCACTGCTCACGCGCCACAGGCTCGCCATTTTGGCTCAGCATTAAGCCGGGCTTACGCCCTTCCAACACCACGGCCTTGAGGTTGGCAGCTATCTCCTGCTCACCTGTGCTATCGGTCGTCGCCGATGGACTCAACAAACAATGAAGCAGGAACAGATCCAGGAAGCGCACCTGAGAGGCCTCTATGCCTATGGCACTGAAGGGGTTTACATCCAACGCCCGCACTTCGATATATTCCACCCCGGCGCGTGCCAGTGCCTCGGAAGGCTTTTCACCGCTGCGGGTCACCCGCTTGGCGCGAATGGGGGCATAAAACTCATTTTCTATCTGCAACACATTGGCGTTGAGCTGGCGATATTCGCCATCAACCTTCACCCCTATGTTGGCAAAGTTGTCCGAAGGCATCTTGATGGCGGCGCGGATCCCCTTGAGATAATCCGCCAGCGAGTTATAGCTGATACTGAGCCGCTCCTGCTCCTTGTTGGTGTAACCCAGGTCACTCATTCTCAGTGAGGTGGCCCAAGGCAGATACAGGGTGCCGCGGCCCATCTTTTCAAAATCCAGTTCTGTCTGCTGCTCTTTGATGAAAGAGCCGCACAGCGCCGGTGAAGCGCCAAACAGATAAGGCAACACCCACACCAAGCGGCGGTAGTTGCGGATAAGGCCAAAGTAGCGCTCGGAGATAAAGTCACAGCGGGAAACCGACTTGTCGCTCTGGGCATAGAGCAGATCCCAAAGCTCGTCAGAAACCGAGAAGTTAAAGTGCACTCCTGAGATGATCTGCATCAAAGCGCCGTATCTGTAGGTCAGGCCCTTGCGATAGAGGGTCTTCATCCGCCCTGAGTTGGAGCTGCCGTATTGGGCGATGGGAATATCCTTCTCGTCGCCAACATAACAAGGCATGCTCACGGGCCAAAGCTTTTGTCCTTTAAGCTGATTGAGGGTAAAGGCATGAGTCTCGGTGAGACCGGTCAGCAGCTCATCTATGCTGTGGGTAACAGGCGTTATGAACTCGAGCAACGCCTCACTGTAATCGGTAGTGATCCTCGAGTGGGTCAGGGCCGAGCCCAAGGTTTTGGGATGACCATCCATAGCCAGGTGCCCGCTGGCATCAATTCTCAAGGCTTCTCGCTCAATCCCACGGCGCATATCCTTGAGTGCGGCGCGTCCTTCGGCTCCTTTGAGCATTGCGACAGATTCGGTAAATGACTTCAAATTCTTTTTCTCTGCTTGGCGGCCTAGGCCTTTATCTGGCCAATAGACCCGGGCATACCTGCTCCGCTTTCATCTCTTGGTGATTCATCACCAAAAGGCACAGGACTGCTCTGTGTGACTGCTGCCCAAAATAAAGCCTAAGCGGCCTTTCAGGCAAGTGTAATTTAAAAGAGACAGGCGGTGATGCTCCTTGAAGCATCACCGCCTTGCATAGTGGCAAGCGAGTCGTAACCCGCCGCGGTTAAGATCAATATGGGGTCAAAGTGGCCGTTTTACAAGGGCAGATTGATCACTGAATAACCCATTGCCTTAATCCCGGGCTCGATAAGATTTTTATCCCCGACCACCAATATTTGCATGCTGGCAGGATCCAACCACTCTTTAGCCAGTTCATTTAGCGTATCAATACTGGTTTGGTTGATAATCTCATCCTGACGGGCAGTAAAATCATCGCTCAGACCGTACTTCTGGATCATTCGGATAAAGCCGGCCTTTTGGTAAGGCGTTTCATAATCCAGTGCTTTACCCTGCGAAATTGAGGCCCGCATAAAGCTAAGCTCTTGTGTCGTCATCCCCTTATCATGATAAGCCTTGAGCTCCTTGATAAACTCGGCCAGCGCCTTGGCGGTGACATCACTGCGAACGCTGGCGCCCGCCTTGAAGTACCCCTGCTCAATACCACCACTGAAGAAGCTGCGGGCACCATAGGTGTAGCCCTTGTCTTCCCTGAGATTAAGGTTGATGCGGCTGTTGAAGGCGCCGCCCAAGGGATAGTTCATCAGGTAAGCCTTGAAGAAGTCGCCCGTGGCATCGTAAGGCAGGGCGCGCTTGCCTATGCTGATAACCGACTGGGCCGCTCCCGGCTTATCGATAAGGAACACCACACCGGGTTTACCCTCGGGCATCTCACCCAAGGTCGGCAGAGACACAGCCTGGCCGCCCCAAGGCTCCAATCCTTTTAGCTTGCCGATTAGCTGATCGCGGGGCAGATCGGTTACCGCCACCAGTTGGGCGTTGCCGGCGCGATACTGCTCCTTATAGAAAGCCTTGATATCATCGAGCGTCAGTTGGCTGACACTCTCAAGCGTACCGTTATCATTGACACCGAGACTGGTTTGGCTGCCAAACAGCAACTTGCTGAAACCCTCTTCGGCCAGATAGTTGGGATCCGAGGCCAGATGTTGCAGGCTTTGCAACTGCTGCTGTTTTACCCGCTCGAAATCGGTTTCCTTGAAGCCTGGCTCAAACAGCCTTTCTTCGACTATTGCCAGGGTCTTATCCAGGTTTTCGGTCAAGGCCGAGATCCGGATGCTGCTTTGATAGCCGCTGCTGTCGAACACCACGGAAGATCCCAGCAGCTCCAGCGCCTGGGCTAGTTCTTCACTGCTGCGTTTGGCGCTGGACTCATTGAGCATGGCCGCCGTCAAACCGGCGAGCCCGGCCTTTTCCACCGGCACCAGTCTGTGACCGCCGTTGAGGTAGATGACCAGCTCGGTAGTAGGCGTTTCATGGCTTTCAGTGCCCATGACACTGATACCGTTGTTCAGTTGGGCAGACCAAAGCTTGGGCACCTGCATGGAGGGCGCCTTGCCGGCAGCGGGGATCTTACTGCGATCGAAACTGCTGTTGGCACTTACGGCCTGCTGCAACCCGGCAACGGCGTTGGCGGCAACCCTTGGTTCAGGCGGGGTAAAGTTATCGGCCTTGGCCACCAGCGCCTTGGCGCCCATGGGCACCACACTCATCACCACGCTGGGTTTATCCTTGATGTAGCGCTTGAATACCCGCATCACATCTTCTTTGGTCACAGCATCATAGCGGGCCAAATCTTTGGCTATCTGATTGGGATCACCGGCGAATGTCTGGTTATAGGCCAGGTTGGACACCTTGCCCGACACACTCTGCAGCGAGAAGATACTGTCGGCGCGGAACTGCACCTTGACCTTCTGCAGATCTTCATTTGTGACGCCCCGCTGTTCAAATTCGGCAATCGATTCGCGGATCTTGGCCTCTATCGGCGCCAGTGCTCCGCCCTTGGCCGGATTGGCCAAGGCGTAGATGGACATTTGACAGGCCAGCTCCTGGCAAGGATGACTGACCCCGGCCTGCACCGCATAACCATCTTTCACCAGATTCTTGTAAACCAGCGAGGTCTTGCCGCCGCCGAGAATATTGGCCAGCAGATCCAGCGCGGCCTCATCCTGGTGACGGGCATAAACGGTTGGGAAAGCAATACGGATGAGTGGCAGATGGACATTGTCTTCCATCGAGATATAGCGGCTCTTGTCCAGCGTTACCAAAGGTTTGGCATCGGTCGCCACCTCAGGCCCCTTGGGAATATCGCCAAAGTACTTGCTGACCCAGGCCAATGTCTGCGCGGTATCTATATCACCGCCTATGGTCAGGGTCGCATTGTTGGGGCCGTACCAGCGTTGGAAGAAGTGTCTTACATCGTCGGGCGTGGCGCGATCGAGATCCTCGGGCCAACCGATAACAGGCCAGGAATAAGGATGACCGGCGGGATAAAACGCCTGATTGAAGCGTTCATTCATCCGCCCATAAGGACGGTTATCGATACGCTGGGCCCGTTCGTTTTTCACGGTTTCCCGCTGCACTTCAAATTTCTTGTCGGTCAGGGCCGGGAGCAGGTAACCCATACGGTCCGACTCCAGCCAAAGCATTTTTTCCAACTGATTACTGGGAACAGTTTCGAAATAGTTGGTGCGATCAGTGTTGGTGGTGCCATTCAAGGTGCCACCGGCTTCGGTGACTATCTTGAAATGCTGTTCATCAGCCACATGCTCGGAGCCCTGGAACATCATATGTTCAAACAGATGGGCAAAACCACTGCGCCCCGCCTGCTCTCTGGCCGAGCCCACATGATAGGTTACATCCACATGCACCAGAGGATCAGAATTGTCCTGATGCAGTATCACTGTCAGGCCGTTGGCCAAGCGATACTTGCTGTAAGGGATACCGACTTCACCGGCCTTGGGGGTGACCGACTCGATGAGAGTCACGCCTGCCGGCAGTTGTACCGAGGAAACCTCAGCCAATCCTGTGTCGGTCTGCACTGAGCAACCCGCCAATGCGGCTGAAATTGCCGCCGCCAATAACCATTTCTTCAAAACGTTACTCCTTCAACCAGAGACTGAAACCCAATAACTCATTGCAGCCACTCTAAAGCCAACAACACAATAATCAAATAGCGCAGGCCCTTGCCTGTCAAAATCATCAGAGTGGATTTTGTAAGAGGAAGTTTCATCCAACCTGCTAAAAGGCACAGAATATCGCCGATCAGCGGCACCCAGGAAAGTAACAAGGCCCAATAACCGTAGCGGTTGAGCAGCGCCAGCGCATGCTTGTGGCGACCGCTGTCGAGTTGCTCGGGCGTGACCGCCTTGCGCCCCAATAGCCCAAGTAGATAACTGCTCAAGGCCCCCAAGGTGTTACCTATAGTGGCGCTAAGCAGCAGCGACAATGCCATCTCCGGCTGCTTGTCCAGCAAAGCCAGCAACAAGACTTCCGAGCCTCCAGGCAGCAATGTCGCCGCCAAAAAAGCGCCGCTGAACATCAGCCAGAGTTCCCACATAAGATACCTTCCTGCATACTGCCTGAATCAAAGGCCCGTCCAGGCAAGTTCAAAGATAAATAGTTTTTAGCGCTGAAAGATATAAGAAAACAATGTCATTGCCCAGCTAAGTCTCAAGAGTTTAAATCATACAATCGCGATAGAAAGCCACAAAACCAGGGGTTAAAACCAGCCCTTAAATGGACAAGGAAAGGAGTCATAAATGCAGGAGCTGAACTTTATTCAATCTGTTCAGGAGCGGGATATTGATTTGATGTTGCTGGAGGAGTGCCACACTTCAATGGCCTTCTGCAATTGGTTGGTTTCCCGGGTATATGAATTCCCCCACTCCGTAGAGTTTATCGGCGCCTGGCATTCTGTCATTCACAATCAATACGGTGAGTCGGATCTCGTGGTGATTTTCAAGGCCAATGACGGCTCCCATCAAGCCATTCTTATCGAAAACAAGATAGATGCAACGCCACAACAGCAACAAGGGTTAAGGTATCGCTACCGCGGCGAACATGGGATAGAACAGGGCTATTGGGTCGATTTTCGCACCTGTCTGTTGGCTCCGCAAAAATACCTGGCATCCAACAATGAGCCCTATGATAAAACCATCGCCTATGAGGAACTCATGGCGTACTTTGTCGCCCAAGGGGCATGGTACCGGGCACGGCTTATGGCCGAGAGCATCAACAAGCAAAGACGTGGATACCTTCCCAGCATTAGCCCCGAAGTCACAGAGTTTGCCAGGTGTTATCTTGAGTTTGCGAAAAGACATCACCCGGAGTTGAACCCGGAAACACCCAAAAACCGCGCCGCCGGACATTCCTGGCTGCATTTCTACCCGCTACTGCCCAATAAGCAAATCCGCATCGTTCATCAATTGGCAGGAAGCCTGGTCAAAATCATGTTTCTGGGAGCAGCCGAGCAGCTTGATATACTCACGCAAGCCTTCGGTGCTTATGCAAGCACAGGACTCATGATCAAACGCTCCGGCAAGTCTGTCGTGATGGAACTGCCTACGCCGCCCATTGACCCTTTTAAAGACAAATTCGAAGATGTCCAACCGCAAGTGCAACAATCCATTGCCCAAGCCAAGAAACTGAGACAGATGTTAATTCAGGTGCTGGCGGATAAAGGAATTGCAGCGAGCAATATTCAAGCATCTGACTGGTACTCTTGAAGAACCCCGGTCTATGATTAAGCCATATCTCTTTGAATAGTGAGCAATCATGGCCCGTCTTTTGTTTCTACCTATTATCCTTTCCCTGTTCTGGATAGCGTTTTTACACTTCAACAATGTCCCTTTGGCGCAGGGGAAACGCGGTTTTATTTGGATAATAGGCGTCAGTGGTGCCTTGATTGCCCTGCTGTCACTGGCCATCTGGCTGACGGCCTAAGCTTTTGATATGAGCCTTTGAAATGAATGCTTGAATCGACTCAGAGTGTACCAAAACCCGCGCGTTGCAGATTGCCCTCCAGCAAACCTTAAAACCGATAACCGGCGCGGCACACTGGCTACGCCGGTTATTTTTGAACGTCATGGCTCTCAGCGATTCAGCGCGCAAAGCGCTCAGTTCCCCAATACCGCCAGCAGAATACCGGCAGCGACCGCACTGCCCAGCACCCCGGCCACATTGGGGCCCATGGCGTGCATCAACAGGAAGTTTTGCTGATTGGCCTCTAGCCCCACCTTATTCACCACCCTGGCGGCCATGGGAACGGCCGAGACCCCGGCGGCACCAATCAAGGGGTTGACCTTGCCACCACTGAGTTTACACATGAGCTTGGCCATCAAGACCCCGGCAGCGGTGCCAATGCTGAAAGCCACCGCCCCGAGCAGCAAGATCCCCAATGTCTCGACCCGAAGAAACTGCTCGGCCGAGAGCTTGGAACCAACCGCCAATCCGAGGAAGATAGTGACGATATTGATAAGTTCGTTCTGCGCCGTGTTGGAAAGTCTATCCACCACCCCGGATTCGCGCATCAGGTTTCCGAGACAGAACATGCCCACCAAGGGGGTCGCCGTCGGCAAAAACAATATGGTCATTCCCAGCACCATAAGGGGGAAGATGATCTTCTCCTTCTTGCTGACTTCCCGCAGCTGTTCCATCTTGATCTGCCGCTCGGCTTCCGTGGTCAAGGCCCGCATGATGGGAGGCTGAATGAGCGGCACCAAGGCCATGTAGGAGTACGCGGCCACCGCAATGGCTCCCAGCAAATCAGGCGCCAGTTTGGAGGCGAGGAAAATGGCCGTCGGACCATCGGCGCCGCCTATGATGGCGATGGCACCGGCATCTTGCATACTGAACTCAAACCCGGGTACAAGGTTCAAGGCTATCGCACCAATCAGGGTGGCAAAAATCCCGAACTGAGCAGCCGCGCCCAGCAATAGCGTCTTGGGGTTGGCTATCAGGGCACCGAAATCTGTCATGGCGCCGACCCCCATAAAGATCAGCAGCGGAAAAACCCCGGTATCTATCCCCACGTGATAAACATAGTAGAGCAGCCCATTTTCCTCGGTAAAACCTGCATTGGGGATATTGGCCAGAATGGCGCCGAAGCCGATGGGAAGCAGCAGCAAAGGCTCAAACTTGCGTATTATTGCCAGATACAACAGCAAGGCACCGACCAACATCATCAAGGCCTGTGGCCAGGTAAAATGCGCTATTCCCGTCTCAGACCAAAAAGCGAGTAAACCGTCCATCATCGCTCCTTAGGCCAGTGCCAGCAACTTGGTACCGACGCTGACGGCATCACCTTCCTTGACCAGGATGCGGCTGACTACACCATCGGCCTGAGCCCGGATCTCAGTTTCCATCTTCATCGCCTCGAGTATGATAACGACATCACCGGCGCGAACGCTGTCTCCGGCAGCCACCTGTACCTTGAAGATATTGCCGGAAAGCGGCGCACTCATCTCCAGTTCAGGCCCAGAGGCAACAGCAGGAGCCTGCACAGGAGCAGCCTGCGGCTCTGCCACCGGCAAAGGCGCTACCTGACTGATATCACCGCCCTCACTGACCTGCACCACAAAGCGCTGGCCCTGCACATCCACGGTATAAACCTCCGGCTGACGCCCACCGGTGGCAGCCTTGGTTTGAGTTGTTTGTAACAGAGGAGCTTCCAATTCTGGCTTGGGTTCAAATGCCGCTGGATTGCCACGGTTCTTAATAAACTGCAGGCCGATTTGCGGGAACAGCGCATAAGTCAGCACATCATCGTCGCGCTCTTCGCTGAGGCTCAAACCTTGTGCCAACGCTTTTTCGGCCAGTTCGGCCCGCAGATGTTCAAGCTCAGGCGCGAGCAGATCGGCCGGGCGACAACTCACAGGCTCGGCCCCCTGCAACACCCGCTGTTGCAATTCACTGTTCACCTTGGCCGGGGTGGCACCATATTCGCCCTTGAGTACACCTTCCGTCTCCTTGGTCAGCGACTTATAGCGCTCGCCCATCAGCACATTGATTACCGCCTGGGTACCGACAATCTGGGAGGTGGGGGTCACCAGAGGAATAAAACCCAGATCTTCCCGCACTCTTGGGATCTCCTCGAGCACCAGATCCAGCTTGTCCTCGGCGCCCTGCTCTCTGAGCTGGTTTTCCATATTGGTCAGCATGCCACCCGGCACCTGAGCCCGCAGGATACGTGAATCTATACCTTTTAGTGCCCCTTCAAAACGGGCATATTTTTTTCTGACTTCGCGGAAATAGGCAGCAATCTCCTCCAGCAGCGTCAAGTCATAGCCTGTCGCCCTATCGGTATCTTCAACCATGGCAACCAGGGTTTCGGTGGCACTGTGACCATAGGTTTGGCTCATGGAAGAGATGGCAGTATCCAGCACATCAATGCCTGCCTCAATCGCCTTTTGATAGGTTGCGGTTGATAACCCTGTAGTGGCATGGCACTGCATGGTGATCAAGAGATCGGTTTCCGACTTCAAGCGGCTTATTAGCTCAAATGCCTCCATCGGCTTGAGCAAACCGGCCATATCCTTGATACAGAGTGAATGGCAGCCCATATCTTCCAGCTGTTTGGCCATGGTCAACCAGGTTTGCAGTGTATGTACGGGGCTTGTGGTGTAAGAAATTGTGCCCTGGGCATGAGCGCCAACATCAATCACGGCTTTCAGCGCGGCTTGCAAGTTGCGCACATCATTCATGGCATCGAACACCCGGAATACATCGACCCCGCTGTCATGGGCGCGCTCCACAAACCGGGTCACCAAGTCGTCACTGTAATGGCGATAACCCAGCAGATTTTGCCCTCTCAATAACATCTGCTGCGGGGTGTTGCGCATGGCTTGTTTCAGCGCCCGGATCCGCTCCCAGGGATCTTCACCCAGATAACGGATACAGGCATCAAAGGTTGCACCGCCCCAGGACTCCAGGGACCAAAAGCCGACACTGTCCAACTTGGATGCTATCGGCAACATATCTTCGATACGCATTCTGGTTGCCAACAATGACTGGTGGGCATCCCGCAGGACAACGTCGGTTAATGCTAAAGCTTTACTCATCTTTTTTATCCATCAGATTGCGGCAATTAAGCCTGTTTGCGGTATTGGTGAATGGCACAACTAATGGCTGCCAACTGTTGCGGCGTTGGTGCACCTGCCTGGGCGACGACTGCAGATTGTGCCTTGGCCCTTTCCTGAGTTTGGTTCTTATCCTCCAAGCTGGGTTTAGGTGCCAGATAATGGGCCGATACCCGGATCCCCAAGATCAGCAGCCCCAAGAACAGATAAACCAGCCCCATACCAAGCAGCATAATCCCCACAGCTTCCACGAGTTGCTCAGAAAGCGACATCATATCTTCCTCATTTTGTTAATGGCGCGGCAGGCCTTTCCATGTCTAAGTCTGGTCTGAGATGACAGAACATGGCACCCCAGCCGGACAATAATGGTAAATATGCGAAAAAAGGCGATTTTCAATCACTGCTTGTTTTAGCCTAACAGGCCAAGTTGCACCTAACCATGTGACTTAGGTCAAAAGCGATAACCAATCTATAACAAAAAAACCTCCCCAATGTAAATTGGTCATACCAAAACAAATCAATAAAACCTCATAGGGAATAATGATTCATAAATATTCATTTAAGATTTTTGATGAAAAACCAAAACTCAAACCAGAACGAAGGGAAGATGATATCGCGAATACCGGCAAGGGCGGCAAGTTTCAACATAGGGGACTTGTGAATACAAATGGTTTTAAAGCCTTTCCCGGATGTGTTCGCCATAAGCGATAAAACTGTCTGTGATGAGTTTGCCTAGAAACCAAGCGACTCAGCGGCTCTGCTTTAAGCAATGGCGGTACGAATTTCGACGGTATGAAGAACAAAGCATGGTACTTGATGATGAAAATAGGTTCTCTATCCAGAACTTGTTACATCCCGGACTTTCAGTGGGCCTGTGTCTCTGTATCAAGCTTGCTGATAAGGGGCACGGTGGATAGCTAGGAAATTGCAGGCGAGTAAGAAACAGATAGCAAAACGCCCCGCTATTGCGGGGCGTCTTACTTCTTTGCTATTTGGCGCGCATGGAAGGAGTCGAACCTCCGACCGCCTGGTTCGTAGCCAGGTACTCTATCCAGCTGAGCTACATGCGCTTAATCCGGAACTCAGAAAGCTTGGCTCTCAGAGTATAGTAAAGAATGGCGGAGAAGGAGGGATTCGAACCCTCGATGGGAGATAAAGCCCATACTCCCTTAGCAGGGGAGCGCCTTCGGCCACTCGGCCACCTCTCCG
>NZ_JBKORJ010000011.1:0-1079 GCF_047314585.1 Shewanella sp. BJSY2023SW005 | reverse complement strand
CTCTGTTTTTTGGTTTATTAGCGCCCACGCTATTCGGGCATTTTTGTTAGCCAGCGCCACTACAGCTTTGTTTACGCCACTTCGGGCAATAATACGCTGGAGACCTCCACATCGTTCTTCCGGAAGGTTGATGACCCGGTAAACCACTGAGCGGGCGCCATGAATAAGCAGTCCTCGCAGATAACCATCTCCGCGTTTTGTTATCCCGAGTAGTCTGACTTTACCACCACTGCTGTGCTCCTTCGGAACCAGCCCCAGATAGCTGGCAAAATGCCGGCCATTCTGAAAATCAGCGCTGTCGCCCAGAGCTACCGTCAAGGCTGAAGCCCCTAATGGCCCGATACCAGGTATGCTTTTCAGTCTGAGGGTATCCTCATTTTGCTGGCTGATAAGCGCAAGGCGCAGATCCAGAGTTTTAATCCGCTGCTGATTGTCCTGAAGTTCCTGCAACATCTCATGGAACAGCTCCCGGCTGAGCGTGGTGAGCTCATTTTCTGCATCCTCCAGGTGCTCAGGCAGGTGGGCCATAATTTTATGAGCCCCTTCCGGTATGGCGATACCGTATTCCAGGCCTAGCCCCCGTATCTGGTTAATCAGCGCGGTTTTGTTTTTCATCAGCCGCTGGCGAACCCTGTGCAGACATTGAATATCCTGCTGTTCAATAGACTTCTCCGGCACATAGCGCATACCCGGGCGACTGTCAGCTTCGACAATTGCAGCTGCATCATTTTTGTCATTTTTACTGCCCATTCTGAAGGGGGCAACATACTGTGGACTGATTTGTTTAACTTCATGTCCGTATTGCCTGAACTGGCGTGACCAGTAATTTGCACTGCCGCACGCTTCCATCACAATACGGGACGGAGGCTGCTGAAAGGAAAAGATAGGACAGCCATATCTTTTTGATGTTTCGCCAAGCCTTGACTAGGCTTTGAAATACCCATCAAAGCTCAGTCGAGGTTGGTTATGACCACAGCCCGTCGTCAGTTGATAGATGCTGAAAGTACGCCCTTTTACCACGTGATTAACCGTTGCGTGAGAAGGGCATTTTTGTGTGGTGAAGATGCACTGTCGGGGCG